>JALONS010000271.1 GCA_025454855.1 Arcicella sp. | reverse complement strand
GATTTTTGGATGATAACACCTGCTGATACCTCACGGTCGAGTGCCAAAACGGAATCTCGCTTTACCTACGATGACAATTTTATTTATTTTTCAGCCATTGTTAATCAAACTAAAAAAGCTCCCTACGTTGTTGAATCATTGAAAAGAGACTTTGTTTTTGGTCGTAATGATAACATTTGGTTGATACTTGAACCTTTTAATGATTTGACTAATGCTTGGGTATTTGGTACAAATGCCGCTGGGGCTCAGTTCGACGCTCAAGTAAGTGAAGGAATGGTATTAAACTCCAACTGGGACAACCGTTGGATTTCACAAACTTCCTTTGATGGCACAAAATGGATTCTTGAAATGGCGATTCCGTTTAGTTCGCTCCGTTACAAAGCAGGTGAAAGCATTTGGGGAATGAACATCAGTCGCTTAGATTTGAATAGTAATGAAAAATCGTCGTGGGCACCCGTACCACGGCAATTCGTTTCCATTATACTGGCTTACACAGGTTCACTCATCTGGGATAATCCTCCACCAGCTCCTAAAACAAATATTTCTATTATTCCTTATGCACTGACTGGTATCAATAAGAATTTTGAAAAAAATGAAGATGCCTCTTTCAGAAAAGACTTTGGTGGTGATGCCAAAATTGCTATTACACCATCGCTGAATCTCGACCTTACCCTCAATCCAGATTTTTCGCAAGTGGACGTAGATCAACAAGTTACGAACCTTAATCGTTTTGAGTTGTTCTTTCCCGAACGCCGTCAATTCTTTCTGGAAAATTCTGATATTTTTAATAGCTTCGGCGGAGAAGAAACCCGACCATTTTTTTCTCGTAGAATTGGTTTGGGAACACCCATTCAGTACGGTGCCAGAGTAAGTGGGAAGCTGGATAATAATTGGCGAGTTGGACTACTCAATATGCAAACCAGTGCAAATAGAGATACTTCCGTAAATTTACCCACGTACAATTATTCAGTTTTTGCGGTACAACGGAAGGTTTTTGCACGGTCTAATATCAGTATGATGTTTGTCAATAAAGAGGGTGTGAGTTTCGGAGATGAAAATGCCAAAAAAGGTTTTAATCAGTACAATAGAAATCTTGTTTTACAGTATAATTTAGCCTCTAAAAGTAATGCTTGGGCGGGTAAATTTGCATTGATGAAGTCTTTTTCGCCTAATAAAACTGGTGATGATTTTACCCAACATTTTGACCTTACTTACAGCAATCGTTCTTTGGCGGCTCAAGTGATAGGTACTCGGGTGGGCGAAAACTATAATTCAGAAGTAGGTTTTGTGCCTCGGCGTGGCTATTATTATTTTAATCCCGTTGTGGCTTACACTTTCTTTCCTAAAAAAACGGACAGTAAAGTAGTAGGACACGGTTTCAGAACATTTGGTTTTATGTATCAAAATACCCGTCAGAATGTACCACTCGATGTAAGGTTATCATCTGATAATTCCACAACCGCCGTATTATCTTATGGGTTTGTCTTCAGAAATAGAGCCTCGTTTGAAGTTTGGTCCGCCTATGATAATACCTTATTATTTTCACAGTTCAATCCTATCAATCCGTTTAGAAATGATTATTACGTAAAAAATCGTAGTGAACACTCTTGGACATCTTGGGGAACAAATTACACCTCCACTCCCCGAAATCTATTTACCTTTAGTTTTAGTTCAAGATACGGAGCCTATTACGGAGACGGCACTCGCTTACGCTTAGTAGGACAAGTGGGCTATCGCTTTCAGCCTTTCGTAAGCCTTTCACTATCAGGAGAATACAATAACATCAAGGATGTATCTTTATTTTCAACGGCTAATGACAAACCTGTAACAGCGGGTACGAATTTCTGGTTAGTTCAGTCGAAATTTGATATAACCTTTACTAATACATTATTTTGGACTACCTATTTTCAGTACAATGAGCAAGTCTCAAACGTAAATCTAAACAGCCGAATTCAGTGGCGATATAAACCTGCTTCTGATATTTTCTTGGTGTATTCTGATAATTACTTACCTGAAAGTTTAGGCATCAAAAACCGTTCAATTGTGCTAAAATGGAATTATTGGTGGAATATTTGAGAATGGAAGACAGAGGTTAATAGAGGTTAGAGGATGGAGAATAGAGAGTAATGTTTAAAATATTTTCATACTTCTCTATCCTCTATTCTCTATTCTCTATTCTCTATTCTCTATTCTCTATTCTCTATTCTCTATTCTCTATCATCTATTCTCTACCATCCATCTATCACCTCATCCCGAAACTCTTTTTATGAGTTCTTCAGCTGCCATTCTACCTGTTTCTGCTCCGCCATTCATATAACCTTGTGAGGTTTTACTGCAATGTTCCCCCGCAAATAAAATACTACCAACGGGTTCACGTTCTACTCCACCAAAAGCTGTCATTTGTCCTACTGTCATACAGGCGTAACTACCTTTAGCCAATGAAGCTTTCCCCCAGTTAAAAATGCCTTTTTTACCGTTAAATTGACCTTTAAGTCCTTTATAAATAATATCTAATTGACTTAAATATCCGTCTATTTGGGTGTTATTCAAATCGTTACCCATCTTTCCACCCAAAAATAGGGAATACCCTCCCGCTCCTGTATTGTCATGCTGCATTTGGGAACTATCCCAGCCATTGTGGACTAAATTACTCAGCACGTATCCAGAAAATCCTTGCTCTCTCCAAATACGATTATTCATTCCCAAAAACATCTTTGAGTTAGTTCCATACGATAATTCTTTGATACATTTTGCTTTTTTGGGCGACATATCCACGTTCATTTTCACGTCTCTCAAAACTGAAAAAGGTAACGTCATAATGACAAAGTCAGCAAAAATTTGCTTACCATTCTGAAAATCTAACTGGTATTCCATGCCTTTTTCGGTTAGGGCTTCTAATTGATACCCTATTTCAATATTGTTCTGCAACGTTTTTGCCAAAGCATCCACCACTTTCTGATTTCCTCCGATTACTTTATACCTTTCGTCGCTTTCTCCATAAATATCAAATCCATTAGAGGCATTGGTATCTAATAACGATAGGAAAGCCAAGCAATTTTGAATATCCGACTCCAATCCCATTTCGGCAGTATAAGAAATCCTAATTAAATCGTATAACCACCCTGTCATTCCTATTTTTTGTAAATATTCATCCAATGACAATTTATCTAACGCCACCAAAGCAGGGTTTTTAAAATTACCTTTAGCTACCAAATCTGCATCCTTTTCAATAAAAGGTAAATAAGGTTTTAGAGCCTCCACGAGTTTTTCTTCGGTAATTCGGTGGTTATCAAAGTAGTAATCGTGTTTGACCAATCCTTTTTTTACCTCATCGGGGGCTTGCATATCCCATAAATCAAGTTTAAACTCTTTGCATAAATCCAACATATCTTTGTGGGTAGAGTCAATAAATTCTCCGCCCAATTCGGTAGTGATACCTTCCGCCAATAATCCTGTGGTACTCATCATACGCCCGCCTGTACGTTTGGCGGCTTCGTAGATAGTAGGTTCAAAACCTGCTTTTTTCAGATGATGAGCGGCGTTTAAACCTGCAATACCACCACCAATAATAGCAATTTTAATCCCTTTTTTAGTAACGCAATTAGATAGATTAGTAGCCGTAAAAGCTCCTACCGAGACAACCGCAGCATTTTTGAGAAATTTTCTTCTTGAATCATCAAAGATTATTGGTTCTTTTTGGGCTTGTCGTAAAGCTCTTTGTAACAATCTTAATATGGGTGATTTCATATTCAGTTTTGGTAAAATTTCGGTATGTTTAATTACGTTGTAAGTTAAAAATCTTTTGTCAAACCCACATGGATATACCACGTTATTTATCTATTGGCATTTTGTTTTTCAAGAACTCACGGCATTTTGGTGAGTAATATGGTTCAATTTTTGTCTTGTATTAATATATTTCGTTAATTCACGAAAAGAATTTATTTGTACAACGCTACTCTGCTTGCTAAACAATACGTATCTGTGAACAAAATCTTAGGAATTATTCCAGCCCGCTATGCTTCTACTCGTTTTCCTGCCAAACCATTGGTGGACATTGGGGGCAAATCTATGATTCAACGGGTTTATGAACAAGCATCGAAGGCAAGTTCCTTGTCGAAAGTGGTAGTGGCAACCGATGATGAACGTATTTTAAATCATGTTTTATCGTTTGGTGGAGAAGTAGTAATGACATCCGCCAAACACCCAAGCGGTACGGATAGATGCTTTGAAACCTTCCAGATGGTATCAAGAAGTGAACGTAAAAAACATGGAAAAACATACC
The DNA here is from genome assembly GCA_025454855.1 of Arcicella sp. GTDB lineage: Bacteria > Bacteroidota > Bacteroidia > Cytophagales > Spirosomataceae > Arcicella. The sequence goes on along the minus strand of JALONS010000271.1, from coordinate 1,715 downwards.
GAAAATACGACTATGTTATTAATATTCAAGGAGATGAGCCTTTTATTCAACCCGAACAAATTGATATTTTAGCCAGTTGTTTAACCGAAAAAACGGAGTTGGCAACCTTAGTAAAACAAATCGAAGACGAAGCTACATTATTTAACCCCAATACGCCCAAAGTAATTTTTGATAACAATCATGAAGCGATTTATTTTACTCGACAAACCGTCCCTTACCTGCGGGGTATAGAAAAAAGTAAGTGGCTCAATACCCACGATTATTTCAAGCACATTGGTATTTACGCTTATCGAGTAGATGTTTTGAAGAAAATCACCAAACTACCGATGGCTCTTTTAGAAAAAGTAGAATCTTTAGAACAGCTGCGTTGGTTGGCAAACGGCTTTAAAATAAAAATTGCCGAAACTCCTTACGATAGTTTCGGCATTGATGTTCCTGCGGATTTGGAAGAGGCTTTGAGGAGGCTTTAGGAACCTACTTCGCCGTCAAATAAACAAAAGGAATGATACACTCCTCTAATGATATTCCGCCGTGCTGAAAGGTATTTCGATAATGACTGACGTAATGATTATAATTGTTGGGATAGGCAAAGAAATAATCGTCCATCGTAAATACGTAAGTGGTTGATACATTGACCTTTGGTAAGAAAAAACGCTCAGGTTTACGGCAAACTAATACATGGTCATCATCATCCCAATTTAGATTCCTGCCTTGTTTGTACCTTAAATTTGTATTCACAGAGCGGTCACCTACAATCTTTGTGGGGTTCTGAACCCGAATCATACCGTGGTCGGTTGTGATAATCAAACGACCTTTCTTTTCTGAAATTTTCTTCAATAAATCAAACAAAGGTGAGTGCGAAAACCAACTGGCAGTAAGACTCCGATACCCAGATTCGTCGGGAGCAAGTTCCTTAATCATTGCCATGTCTGTACGAGCGTGCGAAAGCATATCCACAAAATTGTACACCACAATATTCAAGTGATTTTGAGCTAATTTTGAGAAATTATCCACTAAATTCTTTCCTTGATTATTATGGATAATTTTGTGATAAGATGATTTTACCGCAAAAGGCATTCTACTCTTACGAAGTTGTTCTTGAAAGAAAAACTCTTCGTGCTGATTAAACCCTTCTTCATCTTCGCTATCACCAATATCTTGTACCCAATGCTTAGGATACTGCTTTTCAATTTCAGCTGGCATCAGCCCTGAAAATATCGCATTTCTGGCGTAAGCGGTGGTAGTGGGTAATATAGAATAATAAACAGCTTCTTCTTCTACTGAAAAATAGTCTTGAATTAAGCCTTCTAAAATTTTCCATTGGTCAAAACGAAGGTTATCAATCAACACAAAAAATAAAGGGGAGTCTTCTTTCAGCAATGGAAAAACTTTCTTACGCATCAATTGATGCGAGAGAATGGGTTTATTGGCTTTGGGGTCGTTGAGCCAGTCTTCGTAATTTTCAGAAATAAATCTTGAGAAATTAGCATTGGCTTCGGCTTTTTGCATATTCATGACCTCCGCCATAGACTTGTTTTCGGTACGGTCTATTTCCAATTCCCAAAAAAGAAGTTTTTTATAAATTTCTGCCCATTCGGCGTGGTCGATACGGTCTTGATATTGCATTGCCAACTGCCGAAACTCTTGTTGATATGAAAGGTTTGTTTTTTCTTCCTCCAAACGTTTTTTATCCAAAATTTTCTTAACTGACAATA
>JALONS010000270.1 GCA_025454855.1 Arcicella sp. | reverse complement strand
GTAAAAAATTCTGCTTCTTTTTGAGAATCGTATTGAGTGATAAACTCCAAAGTTTTGAAAATCTCCACCGTTCTTTCATGGTCTTGAAGGGTATCAAAATTGATTAAAGCAAAATAATTATCGTAGAAGAAGTCGGGAATTACTTTGATACAGCCAAAATCTATCACGCCTAATGTACCGTCATTTCTCATCAAAAAATTCCCTGGGTGCGGGTCGGCATGAACTTGGCGAAGCGTATGTATCTGAAAATCATAGAAATCCCAAAGTAACTGACCTATACTATTTCTAACTTCTTGTGAAGGATTTGTCTTCAAAAATTCATTCAAATGGTCTCCTTTCAGCCAATCCATAGTTAGAATCTTATCACAAGAAAACTCAGGGTAATATTTCGGAAAAAATAATCCTTTGATGTGAGAACAAGCCTCCGAAATTTCTACTGAACGTTTTAGTTCAAGATTATAGTCTGTTTCTTCCAATAGCTTCTCACGTACCTCGCCCATGTATCTATCTACATCTTTTTCATTCAACCCAAACATGGCGATAGCAATAGGACGAATCATTTTCAAATCACTACCAATACTCTCAGAAACGCCAGGGTACTGTACTTTCACCGCTAATTTCTTACCATCTTTCTCCGCACGATGCACCTGCCCGATTGAAGCGGCATTAGTAGCATTCATTTCAAAAGAATCAAATAACTCTTGCGGGGACTTATCAAAATGTTTTTTGAATGTTTTTACGACCAACGGACCCGACAACGGCGGTGCGGAATACTGTGACATGGCAAATTTCTCACGGTAGGCTCTTGGCAACATTCCCTTATCCATGCTCAACATTTGAGTCACTTTCAATGCTGAACCTTTCAATTCACTCAACGAAGAATATATATCAGCGGCATTATCACTGTGCAACTCATCTTTATTGATGGTTGGGTCAATGATTTTTTTGACGTTATGTTTTAAATAATTTCCCCCGATTTTAACGCCAGTTTTCACAAATTGGGTAGCTCTGGCAACTTTGGATGTAGGTATTGAGCTTTGTTCTTTCATTTTTTTAGTTGTTAATTGTCAGGTATTAGAGTGTAGGGAGTAGTAACAACTTTTGTTTCACTGACTCCTAATCCCTAATCCCTAACACCTACCTGTTTTGATACATAAATTTTGCAAAATCCAATACAGTATCTAAGGCTGATGAGGCAATTAAATCAAACGATGTGTTTACTGATTTTTCAATCATGGCATCAGTTTGTTCAAAACCTTTAGATTTATCTTTTACCCAAAAATCAAGAATCATCAACATTTGAAGCCAAAAAGCATCTGGGTAGCGTTCATCTAAATACTTGCGTGGTTGTACTTCTTTACTTTCTTTTCCTTCTGATACCAAATCACGGGCGTATTCTTTAAAAGCAGTTTTTAAATCTGTCATAAAGACAGGCGTTTTGATTCGTCTTTTATCGATTAGTCGCCACGTCTGCGAAGCATAACTCCGATTATTCTTCAAAACCTCAATCCATGTATAATAAAAGGCTAATAATTTTTCCCTTACGCTGTAAGTAGCATAAACAGACTCCGACTCGATTTTAGTAATGGTCTCCTTGAAAAACCCGAGCCAAATATCACTTTCCAAAAGTTCAAAAGAGTTGTAATAATCATAAAATTCAACTTCCTTCATTTTCAGCTTTTTTGTAAAAGCGAATACCGAGGAAGGCTGCGTTCCGTTTTCGAGGAAAAATTCGATGTATGCCTGTTTTATTTTTTCTGCTTTATCCATGTATAAAAATAGATTAATTGTTCTTGTATAACAGCGTGATGAAAAACTTTGTTTCTTAAAATGCCTATAAAAACAGAAAAAGCCATTCAATTATTAAATGAATGGCTTAAGTCTTATTATTTATTGAATTATTTAAAAACGACTATTTTCTGCGATTTTGTTTCTTCTCCTGCTTGTACACGAACAATGTATTCCCCCGTGCGAAGTTTATCAGTTTTAATAGAAAAATAGTTACTTTGAGCATTCGGGTAATTTTCTTCGTAAATCAAAAAACCTCTGAAATCATACACCGATAAAACAACATTTTTCTGTCCTTTGAATTGAGTTTTCAGAAAAGCACTTTCTTTAATAGGGTTCGGTTCAGTACTTATGGTGAGTACGTCAGTTTCTGGTAACGGTTCGAGATTGTTGATGAATCGTTTTCTCGTTTGGCTAAGTTCCAAAGCGGCACGAGAACGTTTCTTTTGGTCATTCGTAAAAATGTTCATGCACCTGTCAGGCGAATAATCCATGAAATTTTCAATCATGTTTTGTACTGATGTGCCAGTACAGTTAGACGTTAATTTCACACAACTGGTATTCAAATTCAACGATTCAATTTGGGGAGTATCATCACAAAAATCATCTCCACAACGTGTATCAGCGGTTGGATGCAACAACCCCAACCAGTGACCTATTTCATGGGTGAGGGTTCGTCCTAAATTGTAGGTATTGCTTAATGTACCACAACACGTTCCAAAATTACGGTAGTCAATGATGACTCCATCAAAAATCTTTTGAGCATCTAAGTCTTGTTGAGTAGTCTCAAGTCCGTTTAATTTACTATCGTACGGAAAAGTTGAATAACCAATAATGCCGTTTCTACTTCTCACTACCCAAATATTCAAATACCGTTCGTAGTCCCATTTTATCAGTTTGGCAATGGCTTGATTTTCCTCAGTAATATCGTACCCATTATTATTGATAAAGGTTCTGGTAATTCCATTGGTTACATTGCCGTTGGGGTCTTTTGTTGCTAATTCAAATTCAAGTTCCATATCAGACCCAACTGGACTGGTATTGAACCCATTCGTTCCCGTTTTTTTACGATAATCTTCGTTCAATACTCGAATTTGAGAAGCAATTTGTTCATCTGAAATATTAACATTGTTTGCCCCTCCAATCACATTTGAAGCATTATTGTGAATCACGTGAACCACTACTGGGATTTTGTAAACTTTTGCCGCAATTCGTTTATTTTCAAGGCTATTTTCTTTGTTGAACTCTCTAATCTTGTACTCAAACTCAGCCTTTTGACGAATCCAACTTGGGTTATCTCGTTCTCTTTTTAGTTGTCCCAAAGCAAAACCACACCGTTCTTGGGCATGAATAGACAGCGAAATGCAAAAACAAACAATACAAAACCAATTTTTCATGTTAAATTAAATCAGAATTAAAAATCTATGCGTTTTTTTCAGCTTCAGATTTCTCATAAGCCATGATAATATCACGCACTAAACGGTGACGAACCACATCTTTACCATCCAATTCCACAAACTCAATTCCTTTGATACCTCCCAAAATTCTGTTAGCCTCCGCCAGTCCAGATTTAACTTTTGAAGGTAAATCGATTTGGGTTTTATCTCCCGTAATAATCACCTTAGATTGAATTCCCATCCTTGTCAGAAACATTTTCATTTGCATGGGAGTAGTATTTTGTGCTTCATCCAAAAGAATAAAAGCATTATTTAAAGTTCGTCCACGCATGTAAGCCAACGGAGCAATCTCAATTACCCGATTTTCGATAAAATATTTCAACTTTTCGGGTTGAATCATATCATCTAAAGCATCATAGATGGGACGGAGATAAGGGTCAATTTTTTCTTTTAAATCTCCGGGCAAAAAACCTAAATTTTCCCCTGCTTCAACCGCTGGGCGAGTAATGATAATTTTCTTTACTTCTTTGTTTTTTAGGGCTTTTACCGCAATGGCTACTGCGGTGTAAGTTTTACCCGTACCAGCAGGACCGATGGCAAAAACAATATCATTGTTTGCCGCAGCCTCCACCATTTTTTGTTGGTTGGGGGTTTTTACTTTGATGACAACTCCCTTCGTACCGTACAAAAGCACATCATCTTCCTCTTTTAGATGAACCGTTGTGGGTTCTTCTGGATTTTTTTCAAGCGTTAAATAGGAACGAACCTGTTCTTTGGTTATCTTACCGTAACGTTGATAGTGCTGGATTAGTGAATCTAAAATTTCATTAATTCTGATTATTTCGGGCAAAGACCCTCGGATTGTTATTTCATTTCCACGAGAAATAATTTTACTTTGGGGAAATGCCGCCGCAACTTCTTTGATATTGCTGTTTTCTACGCCAAGAAAGCCCACTAACTCAACGTCTTCTAAGGTGATTACTTTTTCTGTCAAATTTTTATTTTTTTACGAGTCAAACATTTTTATAAATCTACTAAAAAAAGCTATTCACCCTCCTATAAATACAAGATAAAAAAAAATGATATTGCTTTTAAATTGAATTTCAGCCACTTAATTTTCAATAGGAAAAATTTGGATGGGAAAATTGAATTTTATTTTGTAAAATTGTACAAAAACTGCTTCTTAAATTTCAATGGAACAACAGAATCAAAATAACAATAATTACAAGAAAAATGGCACTTATGCGGGTGGAAGAATTTCTACCCAAAACCGATGGTTAGATACTGGCTTAGGGAAAATTCCTCCGCAGGCTACTGATTTAGAGGAGGCGGTATTGGGTGCTTTGATGCTGGAACGTGATGCCTTAACGGATGTGATTGATATTTTGAAGGTAGATTCATTTTACAAAGAGGCTCACCAACGAATTTACGGTGCTATTACGCAGCTTTTCGCCAATTCAGAACCAATTGACTTGTTAACCGTTAAGAATCAGCTCCTTACCACAGGAGAATTAGAAATGGCAGGCGGTGTGCAGTATTTAGCAGAATTAACGCAGAGAGTAAACTCAGCCGCTAACATCGAATTCCACGCTCGTATTGTAGTTGAGCATTCTCTGAAACGACAGCTAATCCATGTTTCGGCTGAAATTCAGAAAATGGCTTATGAAGATACTACCGATGTTTTTATGCTTTTGGATAAAATTGAGCAAGAATTGTTCAGAATTTCAGAGGCAAACATTCGCAAGAATTACGCTGATATGGGGCAAATTATGCGGGCGGCTTTGGTAGAGTTAGAAATGAAAAAAAATCAGAAAGAAGGTCTTACGGGTGTTCCAACGGGCTTTACTGCTTTGGACCGAGTAACTTCTGGATTTCAGAAAACTGAATTAATTATTATTGCTGCCCGCCCAGGGATGGGGAAAACAGCCCTTATTCTTTCGGCTTGCAGAAACGCAGCCGTTGACCACGGTCAAGCGGTAGCTTTTTTCTCATTGGAAATGTCATCGGTTCAATTGGTGAATCGTTTGATTTCCGCAGAGGCTGAATTAGAATCTGAAAAATTAAGAAAAGGTAATTTGTTACCACACGAATGGGCTCAGTTACACGCTAAAATTGGTAAACTAACGAACGCTCCAATTTTTATAGATGATACTCCTGCACTTTCAATTCTTGAATTGAGGGCAAAATCTCGAAGGTTGAAGGCTCAGCACGATATTCAAATGATTGTGATAGACTACCTTCAGTTGATGTCTGGGGATTCGGGTGGAAAAGGTTCTGGAAACCGTGAGCAGGAAATTGCCAATATATCCCGTTCATTAAAGCAATTAGCCAAAGAATTAGATGTTCCAGTAATTGCACTTTCACAGTTGAGTCGGGCGGTAGAAACTCGTGGTGGTGATAAGAAGCCTCAACTTTCAGATTTACGTGAGTCTGGGTCAATTGAGCAAGATGCTGATATGGTAATGTTCATTTATCGTCCTGAATACTACGGTATTACCCAAGACGAGTCTGGAAATTCGGTGACGGGCATGGGAGAATTAATTCTTGCAAAAAACCGTGCGGGTTCATTAGATACGGTTCAATTGAGATTTATCGGTAAATACACTAAGTATTGTGATTTAGATGCTGATTTTGGTCACGGATATTCTGGGGACTCATTACAATCATTTGCACAAGTTGAAGACACCGCCTCAACTTTTGAAAGTGGTGCAAAAACAATGGGAAGTAGAATAAATAATTTGCCTCCTCCCCCACAGCAAAATCCGTTTGGTAGCACTCCTCCTAATCAAGATGTACCTTTCTAAAACAAAAAGAGCAAATC
>JALONS010000269.1 GCA_025454855.1 Arcicella sp. | reverse complement strand
GTCCGATGTTGTTTCTGAAAAAGTAATGGCAGAATTTTTGGATGAAGTTCCGCACGTCAAAAGTGTTAATGTATCAGATGCAGGTCACATGGTAGCAGGCGACTCTAATCATGCCTTTACTAATGCCGTATTGGATTTTTTAAAAGAGGTTTATTGATGGTTGAAGTTTGATTTTTGATGTTCGCTAAATTGTATCAGTGGTCAGTGTTCACTGGGACGCATAGTCAGACCAACTGGCGACAGTAAAAAAGAATACTAACCATCTGATTATCAGTGAGATGAAAAAATGAATCGTCCGCTTTACTGCCGCCGATTGTCGAGTTAGACACTCGCCATGGGTGAAAATATTTCTGTGCTTTTGGGAAGTAACACATCTTTTGGATCAGGATTTAATTCCAAAGGAATATCACATTACTTGGAGGTGATTTTAAACAAAAAGGGAAACCCAACGACAATAAAATGAAAAATTCAATTATATTCTTCTTCTCGACAGCATTAGTGATTTTAAAAATGTCATGTACTTTGAAAAAAACGAAAAAAGAGGATATTTTTTATAAGGTTACATCATATAATTCGAATCAGATTAAGTTCAATGATTCAAGTAATGAATTTGTTGTTGTTCAAAATGGGGACACTATTAGAAATGTAAATGATAGTGGTTCAACAGAATACTTTAAGTTTGATAAATTGAGTAATTCGAGATATTTGATAAAAGTATTATACGTAGGAAACGAAGGAAGTAATATTGGAGGAGAGATAAAAATAGATGAAGGAAACTTTTTTATTGTTTCTCCTATTGTATTCAAGAAGACCTCAAATACTCATAGCTTAAACTGTTGTTTGGGCAATAATTTAGTAATTTTTGATGTAATTACAACAATACAAAATCCAATTTTTAAAAACTCATTCTCTCATTTTAGAAAATAATAGTATTGTATCGATGTTAGTGTTCTATTGTGCTAATATTGATCTTTCATTTTTGCAAAAAATAGTCATCAGTTGTGCCCACACACTCGCTCATATCTTGCCGAGTGACAGTTATGATTACGTTGTTGGAGTCATATCCTTGGTCAGTGACCCGTCCCATCCGCCCGTGGTCATGTGTCCCTCTGACCACCACAAGCGGACAAACGAACAGGAGGAGTGAATGAGTGAGAGAAAATGGTCAGTGACCATGGAGTAGGTTGCCCACATTATCACCATTTGGGTGTATTTGATACGCCCCCGCACAATCTGAAACAAATCATTTCGCTTTTCGCCCATCCCCATTCAATTAATAAACTTCAAGAAACAACATTCTAATGAATTTATAAGAACATTTGTTTGCAAATAGTTGCTATACTAATTATATTTACAAACAAATATAAACAAAATGCCAATCTATCATAAATTGGGAAAAATTCCCGCCAAAAAACATACACAATTTGAAAAACCAAAGGGCGGACTATTCTACGAAGAATTGTTTGGAACAATAGGTTTTGATGGAATGTCATCTTTATTGTATCACCATCACCGCCCCACACAAATAAAAGAAATATTAGGGGGTGTAGATATAACCCCGAAGATTGCTATTGAAAAAAGTGTTCAGTCACGAAAACTCATTGGTTTCAACATCCAACCTACCGAAGATTATTTAGCCAGTAGAATCATTCTTTTAGCTAATAAAGATGTACATATAGGCTTGGCAGCCCCCACAAAATCACTAACACACTATTTTTATAAAAATGCCGATGCGGATGAGTTATTGTTTATCCACAGAGGTTCTGGGAAGCTCAGAACACAATTAGGAAACATTCACTTTGAATACGGCGATTATCTCATCATTCCGAGAGGGATGATTTATCAAATTGAATTTGATACGACTGATAACAGAATTCTTTTTGCTGAATCTTTTCATCCTATTTACACGCCCAAACGATACCGAAACCATTTTGGGCAAATGGAAGAGCATTCCCCTTTTTGCGAAAGAGATTACAAACTGCCCTATGAATTAGAAACGCACGACGAAACGGGTGACTTTCTCATTAAAATAAAAAAACAGAATACTTTACATACCACCGTTTACGTTGCTCATCCTTTTGATGTGGTAGGTTGGGACGGCTACAATTTTCCGTGGGGCTTTTCTATCCACAATTTTGAACCTATCACGGGAAGAATACATCAGCCGCCACCAGTTCACCAAACTTTCCAAACGGATGCTTTTGTGGTTTGCTCTTTCTGCCCACGCTTGTATGACTATCACCCCAAGGCTATTCCTGCTCCTTATAATCACTCAAATATTGATTCTGATGAGATGATTTATTACGTAGATGGCGATTTTATGAGTAGAAACGATATTGCTCAAGGACACATCACTTTGCATCCTGGGGGTATTCCACACGGGCCACATCCAGGGGCAATGGAACGGAGTATCGGTAAAAAAGAAACACAAGAATTAGCCGTGATGATTGATACTTTTCGTCCTTTAATGCTTACCGAAGATGCCTTGAAAATTGACGATGGAAAATACTTTAAATCTTGGCTTTGATTCGATATTCGATGTTTGGTTTTCGATGTTCAGTAGTTCGGACGAAAACCTAACATCGAATATCTAAAAACGAACATCGAAAATGCAACAACAATATTCAACATACACACAAGAGGATTTTGAGGTTTGGAAAATTCTGTTTAATCGCCAGATTGAGCAACTACAGCCCATTGCCAGTCAGGCATTTTTAGCTGGATTGACAAAGGTAAATTTTACTGCCGACAAAATACCTCACTACCAAGAAACCAACAACTTATTATCTAAACTAACAGGGTGGAAAATTCACGTAGTAGGTGGATTAATTGATAATAAACCATTTTTTGAATTGATGCAAAATCGCCGATTTTGTGCTTCAACATGGCTTAGAAAACGTGAACAATTAGATTATTTAGAAGAACCTGATATGTTTCATGATATTTTCGGTCACGTTCCATTGCTCTCTAACCAATCGGTGTGTCATTTTTTGGAAGAATTAGCTCGAATTGCTTTAAAATTTGTGGAAAATCCTTTAGCAATTGAGTTCATTGCTCGGCTTTATTGGTACACCATCGAGTTTGGTTTAATCAGGGAAAATGGTATTTTGAAAATTTACGGGGCTGGTATTTTATCTTCTTCGGGTGAAAGTATTTATTGCCTTGAATCACCAGAACCCAAACGATTGAATTATAATATTCAGCAAATTTTTGATACGCCTTACATCAAGGAACACTACCAAGAGCAGTATTTTGTGATTGATTCCTACGAACAATTATTCAATTCAATTCCTGACATCGAAGCTGAATTGACCCACCGAATGAAAAATCACAATTCCAAAAGAATATTTCAACTAAACGATTCTGAAATTATCAATAGCTATGCAAACTTCTGATTATCAAACCATCGAACAATCCAATCAATTAAACCAAGTAGTTGATTTTTTGCCAATAAACGGTACTGACTATCTCGAACTGTACGTTGGCAACGCACGCCAATCCGCTCATTTTTTTCAAGCGGCTTTGGGTTTTCAACCATTGGCTTATGCAGGTTTAAGCACAGGCTTGCAAGACCGTGAAAGTTACGTTTTGGAACAAGATAAAATCAGGATAGTGCTAACGACTCCTTTGGTGGGAAATTCGGAAATTGGTAAACATATAGACCAACACGGAGATGGCGTAAAAGCCATTGCTTTGTGGGTTGATGATGCCCAACAAGCATTTGAAACCACAACTCAGCGAGGTGCAGAAATTGTTTATGAACCCATCACCGAAACCGACGAAATGGGAACAGTAAAACGTGCAGCCATCAAAACTTACGGTGATACTATCCACGTTTTCGTAGAGAGAAAAGATTACCGAGGGGTTTTCCTTCCTAATTTCAAAGCATGGAATCCTATATTTAAACCTGAAAGTATCGGCTTAAAATACATTGACCATTGTGTGGGTAATGTGGGTTGGAATGAAATGAACCGTTGGACTGATTTTTATGCTAATGTCATGGGATTCAGTCAGTTAGTAAGTTTTGATGACAAAGATATTTCAACTGAATACACGGCGTTGATGTCTAAAGTGATGTCAAATGGAAATGGAAAAATCAAATTCCCCATCAATGAACCCGCTGAAGGCAAGAAAAAATCTCAAGTAGAAGAATACCTGCATTTTTATGGAGGTTCGGGCGTACAACACATTGCTGTTGCCACTGATAACATCGTAAAAACGGTAGTTGAAATGCAAAATAGAGGTATTGAGTTTTTACAAGTGCCTGATTCTTACTACGATACTTTACAACAACGAGTAGGGAAAATCGAAGAAGAAATCAACGAATTACGTCCATTAGGAATTTTAGTGGATAGAGATGAAGATGGCTATTTACTGCAAATTTTCACCAAACCTATTGTATCTCGCCCTACCCTTTTCCTCGAAATTATCCAACGAAAAGGGGCAAAATCGTTCGGAAAGGGGAATTTCAAAGCACTTTTTGAAGCCATAGAAAGAGAACAAGCCTTGAGAGGCACGCTCTAAAATATGCTGTTTTAAATATTTGATTTCGGAATTAAGGTAATATTGTATTATATTGGTAGCTAATTATTGCCAAAACAATTATCTTTTCTAAAATCAACCATATTTAAAATAGTATTCTTGCATGACTCCCAATAATTCCGATAATCGAGCTTATTTTTTTAAAATCGACACAACCATTAAAAAAATTCGTCAAGGTTTACAAAAAAAATTAGATGACTTTCAAGTTGATTTAACCGTTGACCAGTGGGTACTGTTAGACCATATTTTTAGGTATGAAGCCAACGGCGTTAGCCAAAATGAACTGGCAGAAATGACAGTAAAAGATGCCCCAACCGTCACGAGAATCATTGATTTATTAGTAAAAAAGGGCTTGGCAGAGCGTACAATGGCTGAAAATGACCGAAGAAAGTTTAACATTACTCTGACGGATGCGGGAAGAAACAAATTCCATGAGGCATACCCTATTGTGGCAGAAGTACGCCGCAAAGGTTGGGGCGAACTCAACGATGAAGACTACAAAACTTTTGTACGAATTTTAGACTCCATTTACCAAAATATAACCAGTTAATCATTTCAATGAATGCTCTTAAAACCTCTTACGTTACTACCAGTCCTGAATGTGATTTTTCACTCCACAACTTACCTTATGGGATTTATAGCACTGAAAATCAATCAGATAAACGTATTGGGGTAGCTATCGGTGAAATGATTTTGGATATTCAGTTTTGCGAAAAAATGAATTTCTTTGAGGGTATTCAGTTCGATAAGAGTGTTCTTTTTGCCACCACTATCAATGGTCTGATGGCTCTGGGGAAAGCAATAAATCTACAAATTCGACATCGGATTCAATCCATCTTATCGCTTGATTTTCCAGCAAAAAATGAAGTATTATCAAAAGGGTTAGTACCTCAAAATGAGGCAATTATGCACTTGCCAATCCAAATTGGCGATTATACGGATTTCTATTCCAGCATCGAACACGCCACTAACGTAGGCAAAATGTTCAGAGACCCAAACAATGCTTTATTGCCCAATTGGCGACATTTGCCCGTGGCGTATCACGGTAGAGCTTCAAGCATTTGTATTTCGGGTACTCCTTTCCATCGTCCAAAAGGGCAAATTTTAGATGATACTCAAGCACCCATTTATTCTCCCACAAAAGCCTTAGATTTTGAGCTTGAGATTGGTACGATAATCGGTAAAAATTCCAAGATAGGACTTCCCATAAACACCAATGAATCAGAAGATTACGTATTTGGCTTTGTACTTTTCAATGACTGGTCAGCACGAGATATTCAACGATGGGAATATCAGCCATTAGGTCCATTTTTGGGTAAAAACTTCTTTTCTTCTATTTCCCCTTGGGTCGTTCCGTTAGAGGCTTTACAATCATTCAGAACGGAATCATCGAAACAAAATCCTCCCGTATTGGCGTATTTACAAACAGAAGGGTTACAGAATTTTGACCTAAATCTAAGCGTATCCATC
>JALONS010000471.1 GCA_025454855.1 Arcicella sp. | reverse complement strand
TTTGGGGCATACTTTTTGGATTGGTTTGAAACAAGATTTTCAGAAGATTTCAAACTCTTGAAGGATAAATTTGGGGTAGCTCCTTAAAACTTTCTTTTTCGGGAGACATTTTTCTCTTCATGAGCGATTTCGATTTGTTTTGGGTTTTCAATGTGCTTTTTACCAAATATCAAGCATTTTTGTCAAAAAATATAAAAAGGGCATTTTAATTAAAAAGATTAACTTTAAAATGAAGTCATTTTAATGCAAAGAAATGGGTTTTTGAAGCGTTTTTTTTAATCCGATGTTATCTTTATGGATAATCTTATTTTCTTCAATAAATTTCGAGCAATGACGTTAAATACTATTCTTCTTTATAGTTGTTCGGCATCAGAGTAGGGGAGGGGTGGCGAAGCTGACGCATCACCTAAAGTGCCTACTTGTATGCAAAAACATTTGTTTGGGAGAAATCAAAAATTAACCATGCACAAAGTGTCTGAATATGCAATTTTTCTTTTCCCCTGATTCTATCAAAGTGTTTGGTCATGAAATGAGTTCTACCATTTTCCTCAAAAGTTTACATTCTGTCATCTCAATTTCACAATCTTTATCCATCAAGTGGTATGCCCATTCAATACGCCCATATCCTTCTGGATTGGACAAGTGATTATCTAAAACACCATCAAATTTAATGAGCCAATTACTAAAACCTTTTGGAGCTATTACTTGCCCAGATTTTACGAATGAATCAAAATTTCTTTGACTGGTTGTTTTATATCAAATCCAACTTCGCTTTACAGGGTAGGGTAGGGGAGTGGCTCTGTCTTTAAGCAGAATTCCCATTTCATTTCGACTAAAATTCAACACCCAATTACAAAAACGATTTTGTTGGATTTTTTGAATTAATTTTGATTTATTTAAAGGAAATTGATTGACGTTTCTCAAAGACCAAAATTAACATATACGTAATAGTTCAACTATTAAATCGCTGGTTTAAGACATTATAAGTCAACTATTTTGTTGTTTATACCTGCCATCAGGTATTTTTTTGTAAGTTTATTTAGCAGTACTTTGCAACGTTTTCTCTACCAAGCTAAAAGTAAATGAGATTTTTTAAAAGTTGTAAGCTATTGATAATTAGTATTTTAGGCATGTGTATTGCTCAAAGCTGTAGTTTTGGTTTCAACAAAATTTTCAGAAAAAGACCTGAAAAGAAAAGACCTCGAAGCATGGTTTAGACAAAATGCCGAAAATGTAAACCAAAGAAACGATGGTATTTTGATTGGTAATTTCCGAAAATACCCAAACGCTTGGTTTTATGCTCAAATTATAAATACGAGTTTTGTAAGTAAGCAGTTGGTAGTTTATGAATTTAACAGGATTCGTTGTGATGCGTTTGAGGTATTTACGGTTCAAAATGGAAGTATAACCAACTGGGGGAGTATTGACCGCACAATTCCGTTTTACAACTATCCCTTACCTTTTTTCACTTATGCTGTGCCCATTAAGATTTCAGCAAAAGATACACTTAATTTGCTAATACATACCCAAAGACACTACGGAGCTCATGAATTGAATTTAGGAATTTCTACGTACCAAACATATCTGAGCAATCATAATGTACTATTTATATCGAAGGTTTTTCAGATTATTCTTTTTATTATTTGTGCTTTAATCATGTTTATTTTGGGGCGAATATTTGGTAACAAAAACATGATATACCTGAGTTTTTACATTTTAAGTTTACTTTATATGCACCTAAGTTCTTGGGGGTTTACAGATGCAATCTCAAATTATACCTCCATCGGATTATCTGGCAAAAATGTAGGTACTTTTGGGGCATTTATTTCATGTTTTCTGGCTTATCCTTTTTTGTCTGAATGGATGAAAGTTGTACCTAAAAATGAAAAAATCTTTCAAATAATTTCATATTCGCTAATGGGTTTCAGCCTGATTTGTGCTTTATGTTACTTATTACCCATTCAGTTGTTTAATTATATATACACCTACATTGATTTACCTTTCTTGATGGTGCTTGACGCTGTGATGACACTCGTGTGGATATTTTACTGTTCATTTTTATCCGTTATTCGAATCAAAATTTATTATTTACTGATTGGATATGGAGTTGCGTTTATCCCACTAATAGTACAACAATTGAGTGCATTTTTTAGTAAAACAACCTATTTTTTATTTCAAGCCAATCATTCCACCTTTATTTTTGCGGCATTGGGCTTATCCATTGTAAGCATTTATCTACTTCGAGAGCAGTTGGTAACTCGTAAGAAGCTCGAAGAAAATATTTCGGAAGTCAAAAATACAATGGATACTATTCGTAAAAACGAAGTAGCTACCATTGGCCGAAATCTCCACGACAATGTAGGAAATATTTTAGCATCGGCTTTGGGTTACTTGAATCTTAACAATATGAATAAAGAAACCGTACAGAGTTTGGTGAAAGATGCCATCTCCGAAATTCGTTTTCTAAGCCATAATTTGGTAAAAGATGATAATTTACCCATCAAAGAAAAAATCGAACGTCTCACCGAACACTTCAATGAGTTTTCAAACATCAACTATGTTTTTACCGATTATAGCAACAATAAAATCAATCAAATATCTGTCGAACAGCAAACCAATTTGTATTTTATC
>JALONS010000268.1 GCA_025454855.1 Arcicella sp. | reverse complement strand
CTATCAATCCATAATTATCTTTGTAAACCTCGCTAAAAACTTATCCACAGGTGGCGCTCATTCACTGGAATCGCTGGTGCTTATTCATCGGAATATACACTAACGGCGGTTTTCACTCCGTCAGTAGTTCGTCCTGAATACAGGGTTATTTTGAGCCAATTTCTTTACAATTCCGTCACTTTATAATAAGGTTGTTGGGCAAATGTATTCTGTTAATGGTAATTTATGATTTAATTTTATGGCTGTAAAACCACCTGCAATATCAATTAAATGGCTAAAACCACGTGACTTAAGAATGGAAACGGCAATCATAGAGCGATACCCACCTGCACAATGAAGGTAATATGTTTTATCATGTTGAATTTGCGACATATTATCATTGATAAAGTCAAGGGGAAAATTTTCAACGCCCAGAATGTGTTCAGAATCGTATTCGCTCTTCTTACGAACGTCTAAAGCATTTAGATTTGGATTTTGAAGGAATAGTTCTGCAAACTCATCTGCTGAAATGGACTTCACGTAATCTGTATCTTTTCCTGAACTCTTCCAATTATCAAACCCTCCTTTCAAATACCCAATACAATTATCGTAGCCAACCCTTGCTAAACGAGTAATAGTTTCTTCTTCTTTACCTTTGTCGGTAACTAATAAAATAGATTGTTTTAAATCAGGAATGAGTGTCCCTACCCAAGAAGAAAACTGCCCTTCGAGTCCGATATTAATAGCATTTGGAACATACCCTTTAGCAAAACTCTGAGCATCTCTAACGTCAATAATCAGAGCATCGGTTTCATTGGCAGCCGCCTCAAAAGCCTCAGGTGATAGTGATTTAGAACCCCTCTCCATCACCTCATCCAAATCTTCGTAACCCGTGATATTCATTAGTACATTTTGTGGGAAATAACTTGGTGGGGGAACTAAACCCGTTAGTATCTCTTTAATGAATTCTTCTTTGGTTAAATTAGGATTTAAGGCATAATTGAATTTTTTTTGATTACTTAATGAGTCACTTGTTTCTGTACTCATTTTTTTGCCACAAGCACTACCTGCTCCATGATTTGGGTACACAATCAGGTTATCACTTAATGGCATAATTTTGTTACGGAGCGAGTCGAAAAGATACCCCGCTAACTTCTCTTCTGTCAAATCGGCAATAACGTGTTGGGCTAAATCTGGACGACCAACATCACCAATAAATAGAGTATCCCCTGTAAAAATGGCGGTTTCATTCCCATTTTCATCTGATAACAAATAACACGTTGATTCCATGGTATGCCCTGGTGTATGCAAGGCTTTAATAGTAATTTTTCCTATTTTAAAAATTTCCTCATCTTTGGCAATGTAAGCAACGTAACTGGGTTGAGCAGTTGGACCAAAAACAATGGTTGCCCCTGTTTTATTTGATAAATCTATATGACCCGATACAAAATCTGCGTGGAAATGAGTCTCAAATACGTATTTTATAGTTGCTCCGTCTTTTTTTGCCCGATTTATAAATGGTTGTGTATCACGCAATGGGTCAATAACAGCGGCTTCTCCCTCTGATTCTATGTAATAAGCGGCTTCTGCCAAACATCCTGTATAAATTTGTTCAATTTTCATGATTTTTACGTTTTTGTATGATGATGAAGGTTTCTCCTTCAAATTGACAGAATAAAATTAAACAAGCTATCTATCGGCTTCTGTAACATTTGTTACACAAAAAGAGTGATTGTCATCAGTTTTGAAACTGATAAAAGTGGGTTGATGGGCAAAAAAAATCACGAGCCAGCCGCTCATGATTTTTTAAGTAGGAGTACAAAATTAATCTGGCAAAATATGGTGTCGTGAATAACAGGCATTTAATATTTTAGCGAACATCGAACATCGAGAAACTATTATCGAATTACTTAATTACTCATTCGTCCGATGGCACAACTTACGTATGACTTTGCTTTGAGTATGATTGAGTTATCGGAGTTTTCTTCAGGATAGCCTAAATTGGCTAATAGAATTTTTATTTCTTTTTGAGAAATATTATTATTATGTATTACCTCAATGGAGGAATTATCTCTATCAACGGCTACTGAAAGAATACCATTGAGAGCATTTAGTCTATTTCTAATGGTATTTACACAGCCATTACATTTTAAATTTTCAACGATAAATTTTGAAGTTTTCATGGTTTTAAATATCTTTTGAAGTCAATACAACGCTCTAAAAATAAACATTGTATTGGTGATTGTTATACTTCAAAAGTATGCCTAATATGCTTTGATGTCTGTGATAAAAATCACCATTGGGGAAATTATATTTTATGATTACTCAGTAATTCAATTTTATTGCGAGATAGTTTGACAGTCCCTAATTTTTCCAATTGTTTTAATAGCCGAGAAACTACCTCTCTGGAAGTAGCAAGTTCATGCCCCAGTTCTTCATGAGTGATATTAAATATATGGCAACCACATTGTTTTGATTTTCGGTTGAGTAAATCCAGTAAACGCTCGTCTAATTTATGAAAAGCAATTTGGTCAATTGCCCCTAATAAATCTTCAAAACGTTTTTGATAAGTAGAAAAAACAAACTGTTTCCAAGTAGCATATTTATCAATCCATTCATCAACTTTTTCAATAGGAATGGCTATCAAGGCAGTTTTTTCATCAGTAATAGCCGTTATCTCACTTGGGCGACGATTAATGCAGCACGTTAAAGACATCGCACAGGAGTCTAAGCCTCCTATATAATAAAGCAATGCTTCTCGCCCTTCAGAATCGGGGCGTAAAATTTTTACCGAACCACTCAGTAAAATTGGAATAGAACGAATGTAGCCCCCTGGTCGAATGAGCGTATGCCCTTCATTTACCTCGATATAGTTTCCTATTTGTGAGAGTTCTTGTAATAAATGGGCTTCAAATACATTCCCAAAATATCGTTGTAGTGTTTCAATATCTAAACTCATAAATAAAATGTTTAACAATTAGTTGAACCATAAACAAATTTTATAAGTAAAAGTAATTTTAATGTAGAGTTTTACCAATCAGTAAAATCATTATTGTACAAAATTCAAGGTTATTCTTTCTTGAAAACCTGTAATTGGTGATTTACCAAATGCTATCATCCGTCCCTGAGCAAGACTATTGAGTAATTTATATACTGATTTCAACGGCACATTCGTATTTTTGATAAATTATTTTCTTGTGACTTTCATCAGGCAATCCAAACAACTACTGAAGACCACCTGATTGAACATTGATTTTACCTTTCATTGTGTTTAATATACCATGGCTAATCCATCCAAAATGTTATCTAATACCAAACATAAGATACTCGAATCAGCCCTTTATCTTTTTAATAGATTTGGCTTTGTGAGTGTTCGTTTGCAGCATATTGCGGATGAAGTAGGTGTAAGTGTTGGGAATTTAGCCTACCATTTCAAAGCCAAAGACGAAATTATTGAGAAATTATTTGAAGATTTAGCCCAACAACAACAGCAATTGTTAGCAGATTTACGAATGATTCCGTTGTTTATCAATATTAATCGGCACATAGAAAATAGTTATCTGTTACAAAAAAAGTATAGCTTTTTCTATACCGATACGCTTGAGGTAATTCGTGCCTACCCAGCAATAAAGAAAAAATACCGAGAACAAGTGCAATGGCAAATAATTCAGTTGGAACTCCTCATAAAGTTTAATATTGCCAGAGGTGCGTTTATAACCCCCACCGCACCAGATTCCAGTTTCTTGCTTGCCAATAGGTATTTAATGTTTCTGGAAAACTGGATAAACTTTGAGAGAATGAAAGGGACTGAGCTTTCCGAAATAAATACTGAACATCTAAAAGAAAATGTTTGGGCAATATTGGCACCATATTTCACTCTAACAGGACAGCAAGAATTTCAACAACTCAATGCTTTACCTTTTGACAATTGGGGATAATGCCTAAAAATATCCTTAAAAGTAAATTATTGAACAGTTTTAGAATTGGAAAAAATTTTCTAATTTCGATAGTATAAAATGAATCTTTACAGCACTATCATGAAAAAAGCACCCTTTACAATTGATAACGCTACCTATGCACAACTATTGAAAGGGTTGAATGAAATGTTTTTATCTGAAAAGAAGGGGAATTCTAATGATTTCAGACTTTATTTTGATGATTTATGGCTTTCAGATACCGCTGTTATTGACGATGTTCATAAAAGTAAAGGAGAGTGGGTGGTAGATTTAGTTTTTGCTTCCATTCATAACCCCCTCAAATTTATTAGACGGTTTATTGTTTCACACCCTTGTCCCAAAAGGGCAGCTCAGAAAGCTCATTTTATGCGTAGATTAGCCGCAAAAGACCAGCGAGGAACGTTAGAAGTGACTATCGAGCAGTTGAATTTATGCCAAAATTGATACAAAATTATGTATAATACTAAACAAAAAATTCTCAATTCATCCATCCAACTATTTAATCAGAATGGTGTAGATGCTGTGCGGTTGCAGCAAATCGCCGAAGATACGGGGATTAGTGTTGGCAATTTGGCGTATCATTTTAAAAATAAGGATGCCATTGTAGAGTCTGTTTATGAATATATTTTTGAAGAGTTCTCTGCTATTTTACGAGAATATGCCGTTTCTACTGCCATGACGAGTTTTGATGCTCAATTAAGTTCCTACTACGATTTCTTCGATAAGTATCAATTTTATATCGCTGATTTTTTCAAAACTAATAATACCCTCAATGAGCATCAGCAGATTTGGCAAGGCTATGTCACTAAAATGTTAATTCAAATAAAGAGTAGGATAGACTATTTGGTACTTAATCAAGATTTCATACCAGAACCTATGTCGGGCTTATATCAACAAGTAGCTGAGAACATCTGGACAAATCTCATTTTCTACATTCAAAAATGCCGAATGCAAGGTATAACTCCAACTGAAATGCAGTACAAGTTGGCTATTTGGAATCAATTACGCCCTTATTTCACCGAGTCTGGTTTGGCTGAATTCAATCAGCTTATTTTACCCATTTTTTCTTATTAGTCTCTCTTTTTGTTTAGTTTAGAGCTTTAGGTTTCGCAATAATTTAAAACGATTCTAAATTGATAAAATTTTTAGAAAATAATTTCTAATTTTAGAAATTATTTTCTAAAATTGTAATACCAATATATTTTATCAAAATTATACAATTTCAATCCTGTAAACTAAACAACAGATATGGCAAATGTACTATGGCTTCAAGGAGGGGCGTGTAGTGGAAACACGATGTCTTTCTTAAATGCTGAAGAACCCACCGTCATTGATTTGGTCACCGACTTCGGGGTGAACATTCTTTGGCATCCTTCTATTGGTCTCGAAATTGGAGAACAAGTAACTCATCTACTCAATGAAATTATAGCGGGCAAAGTACAATGTGATATTTTAGTTTATGAAGGAAGTATAATTCAAGGTCCTAACGGAACTGGAACGATGAACTACTTCTGCGACCGCCCCATGCAAGACTGGATTAAGGAACTTTCGGCGGTGTGTGGTTATGTAGTGGCAATTGGAGACTGTGCTACGTGGGGGGGGATTCCTGCCGTTGCTCCAAACCCTTCAGAATCAACGGGTATGCAATTTTTGAAGAAAGAAAAAGGTGGTTTCTTAGGTTCAAATTACGTTTCTAAGGGTGGTTTACCCGTGATTAATATTCCTGGTTGCCCTGCCCACCCCGACTGGATTACTCAAATTTTAGTAGCTATAGCTACTGGTCGTATTGGAGATGTTTTGATTGATGAATATCATCGTCCTAAGACCTTTTTTACCGATTTTGTTCAAACGGGTTGTACTAATGTGGTAAATTTTGCCAACAAAGTCGATGGTGGTTTTGGCAAGCGTGGTAATGGCTGTTTATTTTACGAAGTAGGATGCCGAGGACCCATGACCCGTGCCAGTTGTAATAAAATTCTTTGGAACAGACATTCTTCAAAAACTCGTGCCAATCACCCTTGTTTGGGCTGTACCGAACCAGGCTTCCCGCACAACGACTTAGTAAAAGGCAGTGTTTTCAAAACCATGAAATATTTGGGCGTATTACCAAGAG
>JALONS010000034.1 GCA_025454855.1 Arcicella sp. | reverse complement strand
TTTGGGGTTTCTTCTTTCAAAATTTTCATGTTTTATGGTTCGCATGGGTTACACGGTCGGTCGGCATCGCAAAAGGATTTTTTGATGATTCCCGAAGATGAAAAATATGACATTGCTCATTTTGAATTTGTGATGCGAGCCGTTAAAAAAGCCATTGACCATTTCCCTGCTTTGAAAGATTATATATCGGTAAGTTTACACTGCGAAACGGCTGAAATCATGTCTGCCTACACCAAAATCGTGGAGGAAGAAGGCACGCTGACTGGTTTAAGAGCTTATTCGGCTTCTCGTCCGCCACATTCCGAAGGTTTGGCGATTTTCATTGCTTCGTATTTGGCACATGAAACTAATTTGCCCAATATCAATTTATTACACCTGACATCCTACAAAGCCATCGAAGCGGCAATGTTGATGCAAGCGGCTTTTCCACACATCAATTTCAGAAGAGAAGTAACCATAGGACACCTATTGTTGGATGTTGATTCAGAATGTGGTTGTCACGCCAAAGTGAATCCACCCATCCGCCCCCGTGAAGACGTAGAGGCATTATGGACGGCATTGTTAGACCGTAAAATTGACTGGGTATGCTCAGACCACGCTTGTTGTAAAGAAGAATTTAAAACCGATAATAAAAATCCAGATAATATTTTCTTGGCAAAATCGGGCTTTGGGGGTACAGAGTTTATGCTAAGTGGTTTGTTTTCAGAAGGTTCAAAACGTGGAATGTCTTACAACCACATGGCGGAACTATTAGCTTGGAATCCTGCCCAACGTTATGGTGTATTGAACAAAGGCGATATTGCTTTGGGTTACGATGCCGATTTGGTCTTGCTCGACCCTAAAGAAACCTTTATTTGCCGTGCCTCCGACTCGGAGTCGATTCAAGGCTATTCCGTTTTTGAAGGAATGGAATTGACAGGAAGAGTAAAATCTACTTTTTTGAGAGGAAATTTAATTTATGATAACAACCGCATCGTAGGCGAAGCAAAAGGGAAATTTGTGAGAAGACCAACGGTTTAGTTGTGGAGGGCGGCAATCGGTGGTCGGCTTTTAGCGGTCAGCAATCGGCTTTGAGCTATCAGTGGTCAGTAATCGGTAGTTTTGGCGGTCAGCAATCGTTAATCAAGATAAAAAGTAGAAATCTGACTACTGACCGCCGACTACCGATAGCAGACCGCCGATTGCTGACCGCTAAAAGCCGACCACTGATTGCCGATTGCCCTAAAGATATTTCACAAAAAAGCGGATTAATTTACTGACAAAAGGCGTGTAAGGAGGGTAAATCATTTTGAAGGTACCAAATTTTTGTCTTAGCACGGCTCGCTGATTTGAAAATTCCGTAAAGCCCCAAATGCCACCTGATTTCCCAATGCCTGAATTATTGACTCCCCCAAACGGAATTTCGGTATGTCCATAATGAATAATAGAATCATTAATCACGGTTCCACCAGCGGAAGAATTATTCATAAAAAATCGTATGTTGCTTTCTTTGCCAGAATTGATGTACATCGCCAATGGCTTTTCTCGATTTTTAATGTGTTGTATAGCCTCTTCGTTACTGTTGTAGGAAACAATTGGTAGAATTGGTCCAAAAATCTCATCTTGCATAATTTTCATAGAATCATCCACTTCCGTTAGCAGCGTAGGAGCTATGTAATTATCCGAACCATTATTCTGCCCGCCCAATTGTAAATTTGCACCCTTTTCAATGGCTTCTTGTAATAATCCGTTCAGGCGTTTAAAATGGCGGTCATTGACTACTCTACAATAGTCGTCCGACTGCTCAGCATTTTCTCCATACATATTTTTGATGGATGTTTTGAGAGCTTCCACTAATTCACCTTTTACTTTTTGGTGTACCAGTACGTAGTCGGGAGCAATACAAGTTTGCCCATTATTAATAAATTTTCCCCAAGCAATTTTCTCAGCGGTTTTCTTAATATTTGCCGTTTCGTCCACAATGCAAGGCGATTTACCGCCTAATTCAAGCGTGACCGAAGTTAAATGTCTTGCCGCTGCCGACATCACAATTTTACCAACGGCTGGGCTACCCGTAAAGAAAATATGATTGAAAGGTTGTGCTAAAAGTTGTTGTGATACCTCGGCATCGCCCTCAATAACTGCCACTTCGTTAGACTCGAACAATTCGGAAATCATTTTGTTGATGAGAGCAGAAGTATGCGGAATCATCTCCGAAGGTTTCAGGATAACGGTATTGCCTGCCGCAATTGCCTGTACCAATGGTTTTATAGAAAGATTAAAAGGGTAATTCCACGGGGAGATTATTAAACAAACACCTTTGGGTTCAAATTTGACATGAGCAGATGTCCCAATCATATTCATGGGGGTAGGTACAGATTGAGGTTTCATCCACGACCGCACGTGTTTGATTAAATGTTTTATTTCGCCCACCACGCCTAATATTTCCCCCAAGTTTGTTTCGGCTGGGTTTTTCTTGAAATCTTTGAATAGTGCTTCACCAATGGCAACTTCGTTTTCCAATGTCCATTTTAATATTTTCCGAAGTTTTCCTATCCGAGTATTGGCATCGGTATTGGCAATATTTTGAGCGTTTTCTCTTTGTTGATGAAATATTTGGAGGATATATTCTTCAGTAGTCTTGTTAATGATTTCAGTAGTCATAACGTGATGTTTTGAAATGTTTTAGATTGTATAAAAATACGAAAAAATTGGCTTTTACAATATTTTATGGTTATTTTACAATATGATTAGTATTTGAACGTATATTTTTAGTAAACCCATGTCCTTACTAAGTTGTTTTTGTCAAGTCGCCAACTCCGTCAAGAATACTTAGGTTAAACAAACTACCTATGTCAATCGTCAGCAATAACATCAAGTACCTCCGCCGGTTAAATGGTTTGACGCAAGAACAATTCGCCAGAAGAATCGGTATAAAACGCTCATTATTAGGGGCTTATGAAGAAGCAAGAGCTAACCCTAATTTAGAAAATCTCAAAACTATCGCTCAGGTTTTCGGAACTTCGGTTGATTCACTCATCAAGACGGATATTCGGAAAATTAGAGAAACTCCCGGCATTAGCCTTGCTCAAAGTACTACGGGGATTATGCCACAAACAGCGGTACAAAGCCCTGTCCAAACGGTACAAAATCCACCAGAAATCCGACCGTTTACTCATTCTTCTGAGCCAAAACAGATTACTAATTTGGTGGAAGATTTCTTTCAAGAAAAGGAGGAAATTTTTGTTCCATCAACCCGCCCCCAATCGCAACGGAACTTTTTAGTTGATAACGAATCTTCTTTTCAGCAATATGTTGATAATCATTTACATACATTTAGTAATGTTGCTAAAAATGAGACAGAATATTCATCTAAAAACACGCAAAAAGTAATACCGTATGTAAAGAGCAGTACGGTAAAAGAATATTTAGCAAATTGCCAAAAAGTAGATTATCTCAGAGGTTTACCAACTATATCTTTGCCTTTTGTTCTAACCGATAGAAATAGGGCTTTCGATATGGGAGCGGATTTCCCAATGCAAAATTCTATTGTAGTGGGAACAGGAATTGCCGATTGGTCTGATATTCAGGATGGTAAGTTCTACGTTTTAGTGACGAATCAACAAGGGGTAATTTATCGCAGGGTCTATAATCAAGTAAAAATTAAGGGAGCTTTATTATTAAGTTCTGATAATTCATCGATTCCAAGTTTTGAGATTTCCATCAAAGACGTTATTGAAATTTGGGAAGTAAATTTATTCATTAGCCAACAACTCCCCGAACCCCATATTTCATTGGAGAGAGTTAAAAATTTAGTAGATGATTTAACCATTGAGTTGGATAGACTTCGGTAATTGCTCTCAGTTGTATTGTAGCTAATAACTTGAGTGATAAGATTTATCATTGTTAATTGTAAACACAAATGACCATTCGGTTTCTTTTTATAACCTTAATATTCATTCTTGTTAGGAATACTATCTTTGGACAAACTAAGCAAGATTCAACAGAAATAAGACAAGCAGCACTTGATTATATAGAGTCACAGCACCTACCTAATCCATCACAAATGGAGCGAGCTTTGCATCCGAGAATGGTAAAAAGGACATTTTGGAAAGATAAAGCAACTGGTAAAGACTATCTCAGGGAAACATCTACCGAATCAATGATTTTACTTGCCGAAAGCTATAATAAAAATGGTGATAAATTTCCATCGTCTCCGAAGAAGGAGGTGAAAATACTTGATGCCTCCGAGCGGACAGCTTCGGTTAAACTAATCGCTGATGAATGGATTGACTATATGCACATTGTCAAATTGAATGGAACTTGGAAAATTGTAAATGTACTTTGGCAATTTAATGACACAAAGCAGCATTAGTGCTTGATTGTTTTTCCTTGTCTTTGGGTAAATTCAAAAACGGTACAAGAAATAAAGCTTTATTCTTGTACCGTTTTTGAATTTATGCAGGTCTAAACTCCTTGATTACGTCATGATTACATTCTAAAAACGGACCTTCCAATAAATCGATACAATAAGGAATTGCAGGAAAAACAGCATCTAAACACTGTCTAATTGCTTTGGGTTTCCCAGGAAGATTAACGATGAGAGACTTTCCTCTGATACCAGCCGTTTGTCTCGAAAGAATTGCCGTAGGTACATATTTCAAACTCTCCTGCCGCATGAGTTCACCAAACCCTGGCATCATTTTTTCACAAACAGCTTCCGTTGCTTCAGGAGTTACATCTCTTTTGGCAGGTCCAGTACCACCAGTTGTAACAATTAAACAGCATTGATGCGTATCTGCCATCTCTTTGAGTGTGTCAGCAATTAATGTTTCTTCATCGGGGATTACCCTGTAAACCGTATCAAAATCCGAGATTAGATATTCTTTCAAAGTTTCAACTACCGCTTTTCCAGGAATGTCTTCGTAAATACCCGCACTCGCACGGTCGGATACGTTTATTACGCCAATAACTATTTTATTTTGCATTAAATTATACTTGATTAAGAATGTTGCTACTACTTTGAATAATGGTCACTGCCATTTTTTGGTATCTTTCTGTCATATCTTTTGGTGTTTCAACTGTATGTATATTTTCAGGTAAATCAAAAGACAAAAGTTTATCTATGTATTTTAGCAAAATACTACCTTCCCATTTGAAAATTGTGGTCGGAATTGTCAGGGCTTGTACTTTCTCTGCTCTTTCATGTAGAAATGCCGCTCGATAAAGTTCATCGTATCTAACTCCAGCAATTAAATATTCTCTTACGATTTCTGAAATAATTGTTGCTGACGGTTCAATAGTATTAAATTGATTTTTTGGCGTTTTTTCGTACCATGGAAAATACATCATCGAATCTCGTACATGATTCCATAATTTTATTAAATGCTCCCCATTGGGCGTAGGAGTAAGGTCGAGGAAATAATGCTCAGCAATATTCAAATATTCTTTTTCTGAAAAATGGGCGGGATTGTCTAAATACAACATCTGAACCTCAGTAGGATAACTAAGTGAATAGGCTATCCCCAACTGGGCTCCCGTTGCTGTGCCGTAAATGGAAGGCTTTTCTACTCCAATTTGCCCAAAAAAGTGCCTCAAGAGTGGCACTACATCATACAGCGTATTTATTCGTTCAGGAATTGATTCAGAAAAACCATAACCTGGTAAGTCAGGGATGATGACTTTGAAATTATTGGCAAGTAATTTCCCGAAACCTTCCAACATCTTTCCCGAGCGGGGTGAAGCGTGCAAGAGAACAATTGGCGAACCATTCCCTGTCGTTCTGTAAAATAAATTTACCCCCTGAATGTTTATAAATTTGGAATCCATTGTCAAAAATAAGTGCTTTTGCTTTGAATTTAAGGGAAGAGTCCTTAATTTGTTTGACTGAAATACCAAAGATAACCTTCCTTGTGAAAAACACCCAAATTTTATTAGCTAATCGTCCTGAAGGGATGGTGAAAGAATCTGACTTTGATATTGTAGAACAAGAGATTCCTGCTCTGCAACATGGTCAAGTTCTTATCAAAATTCATTTTATTTCCATTGACCCCGCTATCCGTGGTTGGATGAACGAAGGCACTACTTATATTTCAGGAATTCCCTTGGGTGGCGTAATCAGAACCTTCTCAGCAGGACAAGTTATTGAATCAAAACATCCTAATTTTGCCATTGGGCAGTTTGTAGAGGGAATGCTTGGTGCAACAAGTTTTGCCATTTCAGATGGTACAGGGTTGAAAGTGCTAGATATTTCGAAAGGCTCAATACCGCAACATTTGGGTATTTTGGGAATGCCTGGCATGACGGCTTATTTTGGTTTGTTAGAACGAGGCAAGCCCCAAAAAGGAGATACTATCTTTATCTCAGGTGCGGCTGGGGTGGTTGGTTCAACAGTTGGACAAATCGCAAAACTGAAAGGGTGTAGAGTGGTAGGTTCGGCTGGTGGAAAAGTAAAATGTGACTATTTACGTTCAATCGGTTTTGATGAAGTAATTGATTATAAAAACGAAGATTTAGATTTAGAATTGCGGAGAAAATGCCCCACTGGTATTAGTATTTATTTCGATAATGTTGGTGGAGATACTTTAGATACGGCTCTTTTACATTTGGCAAGAGGGGCAAGGGTTGTGATTTGCGGAGCGATGTCACAATACAATGATATGAAAAAAGTGTGTGGACCCAAAAACTATATGAAGTTAGTAACCGCAAGGGCTGAAATGAAAGGCATTATTGTATTTGATTTTCAAAATGAATATCCCAAAGCTGTGAAAGATATTAGTACTTGGTTGCAAGAGGGAAAAATACAGTCTAAAGAACATATCATTGAGGGTATCCAAAACTTTCCCCAAGCCTTAATCATGCTTTTTGAAGGAAAAAACTTTGGGAAATTGTTAGTTGGAGTTCACTAAAATTGGGAAAGTACATTATGAAAAGATTAATCTTATTTATAGCAATCATTATCTTTGGTAATGGGTCTTTTGCTCAATTACCTGAAACTGGCATTAGTGGAGTTTACGAAGTAATGGTAGGGACTAAAGATGCCCCGTGGATGATAAAGTACTTTGGTGAATACGGGTTTACAGTCAAAGACTCTGCTCAATTCGCTGATAGTCAATCGCTTGAACTTTACGGTGTTAAGTCTGGATTAAAATCTTACCGTCTTCAAAATGCCAATATTGATTCTCATGGATTACTCAGGATTTTAGTTTGGGAAAAACCGCTCGGCGATGGAGTCGGCTTTAATATTCCCGAAACGATAGGCTCAAGAATGGCAGTAATGATGACCAAAGATATTATCAGATTGGTAGATATTTACAAAATGGAGCGTCAGAACGGAAAGCAATGGCTACCAATCGACCCGATTTTTGATGACCCATTGCACGTAAAAGATGGACAGAAAGTTGATTTTTTCAATCGTCCCGTAGGCGTTAGAGAAACTGCCGTATATGGAGATTGGTTTACCCATGTTTTTTTTCAGAGATACGGTTATGAAATACCGGGGTATGGTACAATCAATCCCAAAGCACCACTACAAACGTCAGAGTTTACTCACCACGATTTTTTTATCAAAGGAGACATGGCTGAAGTGACCAGATATTACGCTGAGGCGTTGGGTCTAAAGCCTGAAAAACCCATTGAAATTGATGGCGACTGGCTGAAAGGTCCAAAACAGGTTTTTCAAATGCCCGATGGTTATTCTCATTATTATCGTGGTTTTGTTTCACCCAATAATATTTGTGGGAAACTTAAATTTTTTGTTAGTAGAGGGGTAAAACCTGATATGTCGGAACACCAAAGAATCGGGGAGATGGGTATAACGCTTCATTCACTCTATACTCCCAAACTACAAATGGTACACGAATTAGTAAAAAAACAGGGTATTCAACCAACTAAAATTATCAAAAACGAGTTTAAAGAAGAGTGTTTCGTTTTTAAGGGTCCTGATGGTGTGAGTTGGCAAATTATTGAGAAGAAAGAAACCTTGTACAAACCTGTTACTAAATTAGAATTCAAATTTCTAACCAATTAATATGATTTTTTTACAAACTAAATTACCCGCTGGAATCGAAAAACTATTTTCGCTGGGCTTTTTTATCTTGCTTTTAGTAGCACTATATTTTGCGTTCAAGTATTTCAATAACAAAAAATAAATCAATTCGTCTAACATGAAATTAAAATTATTCCTAACCCTTTCCCTTACAGTTTGTTTGTTTGCGGTGGAGGCACAAAAGAAAAGTAAGAAAAACGAAAATGTAGTAGTGGTAGCTCCCGATTTAGACTTAAATACACCAGAAGGTGCTTTAAAGGCGAATCGTAAAATTCAGGCGAGTTTAAAAGATGGTGAAAACTGTTGGTATTATTGGGAGGGAAATGTTTACAGTCGAATTCCTGGTGAAAAAGATAGACATTTATTCACATATATTGCCATGAACGTAAGAGCTACCAAAACCGTTCAAGACACTGTAAAGGGCTATGGGTATCGTCAGGTTTCAAAAGAAAATCTTTTGTACATGGACCCCAAAACCAAACAGGTTTTAAAAACTTGGCAAAACCCTTTCACGGGCAAAGAAGTTGAGGTGGTACATATTGCCAATGACCCCGTGAATCAACCACCCATTTTTGCTAAAACTCCCGGTAGAGAATACAAATTTGGGGCAAGAGTAAATGATGGTTATTTCTTCCAATTATTTGAAGTGCCATTGTATTACAGTAACCCGTTGGCAGGTGAATTCCAAGACCAAGTGGGAGGGGCTTATCAAGCCATTGAAATTTTTAATTTTGCGGGTCCTACCAAAGAATTAACTCGTGCCGATAAAGACCGTGCTGATGATGTGGTAGTGGCATGGAGTAGAGTTTCAAAATGGCTTCCGTGGATGGAAATGGGGGATAAGGCAGGTCAATTAATTTTTAGTGGTTTGGGTAAAAAAGTAGATTCTTATGATAAGTTACCTGAAACTTTAAAAAATGAAATTAAGACAAATCCAGTTTTTGCTGGTTATGAAACGGCACCGCCAGTAGATGACACTCGTCCGAACGAAACATCGTGGACGTACTACAAAAAATGGGCGGCTAAGAAAAAAGGTAAATAGAGAATAGATGAAAGAGAAAAGAGTTTAGAGAATAGATGAGAGAGAATAGAAAACAGAGAAAAGAAATTATAGAATAAATGAAACTTAGAGTTGATAAAGAAAACGTTGTTCTCTATTAACTATTCTCTATTCTTTAAAATCTATCAACTATTCTCTATCCTTTAAAATCTATTCTCTAAAAACTAACTTTTCTTGATACCATCCCAGCATGTAAAAAATGCTAATTCTAAATCGGAAGAAGTCATCTGAAACTCCCCTGAGAGTTGCAGTTTTATGATGGAAGAAGCACTACCCATGACAAATGCAACCAATATTTTAGGAGGAATATCTCTGAGAATTTGAGTAAAAACGGCTTTTCGTAGAAAATCATAGACAGGTTGTTCCAACCGAGTTATTTCTGCTTTAGGAATGGTGCTTAAATAAGGGGAATGGGCAAATTGCTCAAGAAAATAAAATTCTTTAGGATTTTTGATTGATTCATTAATGATTTGTAAATAAAAATGGCGAAAACGCTCTTTAAAAGTTTTATTAGTATCATCATTTTTAAAGATTGTCTCAATATACTTTTCTTTCAATTTAATGTATAAGGCACATATCAATTCATCTTTACTTTTGAAATAGTGATAAATTGTTCCTGCAGCGACATCAGCCTGTTTGGCAACTTCCGACATGGGTGAACTATGGAAACCATGTTTAGAAATTAATTCCAGCATGGCGTTGAAAATGGCATCTTTTTTATCGAAATCTTTACTATTTTTCATCAGTTTAAAATGATAAGAAGCTTGGTTTTACTATTGAAATAGTGGAAATTATCAATTACGGGACTAAAATAGTAAATTCTAATTATTAAATAACACAACGATAGTACATTGTTTTAAGTACAAATTCGTACTTTTGTCGAAATTCGTGTTTACAAGACGAATCTTTGTTAAAATGAATTTTTGAACACATGATTTTTTTAAAAAATTTAAACTTTTTTAATTTTAACCACCCAAACCCCAGAGAAATGAAGAAAAATTTATTATCCCTTCTCTTAGTCCTTTTTTCAATTTCATCTTTTGCCCAAGTTGTCGTTTCTGGTAAAATTGTTGATGCGGATGTTCAACAACCATTACCAGGTGCAAATGTGGTGATCAAAGGTAAAGTTGATAAAGGTACAATCACTGATGCTAATGGTAAGTTTTCAGTTCGTATGGATGCGAATGCCGATGCTATTGAAGTATCATTTATCGGATATGAGACAATTAAAGTTAAATTAGGTTCAGTAACTCAGAATTTAACCATTTCATTAGTTCCCTCAACCGAAGATTTGAATGAAGTGCAAGTGATTGGTTTTGCTACTGAGCGTAGTTTACAAGAAACATCTGCGTCAATTTCTTTATTGACTACTAAAGATTTATCAAAAACTAATGCTACATCACTTACTCAATCATTAAATAATTTACCAGGGATAAGAATAGACCAATCTGGTCTTGATAACCAACGTGTAACCATTCGTGGTATTGGTGCAAATTCAAACTTGGGTGTTCGTGGCATAAAAGTGTATTTTAATGATATTCCATTGACCGAACCAGACGGTTATACTCGTATGGAAGCCTTAGATTTTACAACAATTGGTCGTGTAGAAATCATCAGAGGTCCAGCTTCTTCATTGTATGGTACAGCCAATGGTGGTGTAATGAACTTTAGTTCCGAAAAAGCCCCTTATGGAGGAACAAGTATTCAATATGGAGGTTTATTCGGTTCTTACGGACTTGGAAGAAGTGGTTTAATTTTCAAACACGGTTCTGAGAAGGCAAATATCTACGCTTCTGTAACTTCTCAAGGTTCAGACGGTTTTAGATTGAATAACCGTTCGGATAGAGATAATGTGAATTTTGCTGGACAATTCTTCTTAACCAGCAAATTCTCAATCAATACCGTATTTGCTCGCTTACATGATAATGTTCGTTATCCTTTGGCTTTGACATACGACCAAGCTAAAGCAGACCCATCACAAGATGCGTTAGTATCACCAGTTTCAGCTACATTACCTAATGGACGTAGAGCTTCTTTTTACAGTGCTGGGCGTGACCAAACTTGGACACGTTGGGGGTTGAATGCAAAATATGAGATATCCGATGCCCTAAAACTATCAGCCAGTTATTTTGGAGGTAAAAATGACCAAATATCTAACAGTTTGACCGGACCTGCTACTACATTTACATCGTTGGGAACCAGTGAAGGGGTAAGGGCTATCTTGACTTTCAAGCCCAAAATGGAAAAACTTAAAACCTCTTTCAATGCTGGGGTTGAATACCAAACATTTACACAAGATGGACAGAATTATTCGGTAAGTACTACTGATAACTCAAGAGCTGCAACGCCCGCTGCCAGTGTACTGAATGGAGGTTCTAACACACTCTATTTTATCCAAGCAGATGTAGAACTTACACCGAAAACAATTTTGACACTTGGAAGTGGCTTTATTTCTTATAATTATTTCCGTACCGATAAGTTAAGAGGAAATACCACTGATAATAAAGACTTTAACAATCAGGTAGCTCCTCGTATTGCGTTGAACCATAACTTCGGTGACTTCTTAGCATTGCGTGCATCCTTAAGTAAAGGATTTACTCCTCCAATCTTGAATGAAGCCGTGTTTAGTGCCACCTCAGGGAACTTTATTCCAACATTGGATGCTTCAACTTCTCAGCAAGTTGAATTTGGAGCAAGAGGTAGCATCTTGAAAAAACGTTTGACCTATGACATCGCCTATTATAACATGAAAATTGATAATGAGTTAGTAACCGAGACACGTGACTTTGTACCTATTGCCCGTAATGCTGCTAAAACTAACCGTAATGGTTTTGAGATTTCATTGGCTTATGATGCGATAAAAGCAGAAGATAAAGAGGCAATATCTTTACTACGTTACCGTGCCTCATTTACTTCACAAGATTTCAAATACGAATCGTATCAGAAAGAAACAAGATATAACGTTACGGCTTTTCCTCCAGCTCTTTACGCAAGATACGGTCAAGCGGGTGAGCCAACCTTGGAAGTAACTGAGAATGAACCAGTATTACAGCCTAACGGGCAGTATTTACCTTCAAGAGTTGTACGTGGTATATTAAAAGAAGGTTTTTCAGGAAATACTATTCCTGGTTATGCTCCAATTATGTTTAATTTGGGAGTGGATATTGAATCAACAATGGGTTTATACGCAACTGTTAATTATAATTTTGTTGATAAAACAGAGTTGTATGATGGAAATAGTGCTTTGACTTTGAGAAGTGCCGCAACTGGTCAGAGAACTTTGGTAGCTGGAACAGGGACTGCTACTGTGCCAGCCGTTGCACAGCAAGTAACCAGAACTGTTCGTGATGCTTATTCAATCATTAATGTTGCTTTTGGTTATCAAAAAACATTTGGAATGTTCGGTTTGAGACTTTATGCCAACATTGATAACCTATCAGATACACAGTATTCTGGTTTTGTAAGAGTGAATGATGACCAAGGTCGTTATTTCAACCCATCACTACCAAGAAACTTCTCGTTAGGTACAAATTTGACGTTCAATTTCTAAGAAATAAATATTTTTTGTAAAAGGCTCGCTCTGAAAAGCGAGCCTTTTGTATTTTTTATGTATATTGTTTATTCATAACGAATACCACATGAAAAATACAAATTATGCTTGGGTGATTCTGTTCGCCCTATTTTTGGTTTATCTTGCCAGCAATGGATTTGGGTTTAATACATTACCCCTTTGGTATCCATCCCTCACCGCTGAATTGAAACTTGCCAAGGGGCAAATTTCAGAAGCTCCTTCACTGATGCTCATTTTGGTGGCTTTTTTATCCCCATTATTTGGCTATCTACTCGACAAATGGAATCCTAAAACTATGATGCTTATCGGAGGACTGGGACTTTCAGCCTGCTTTTTAGGGTTCTCTAAGATTACATCTTTGGGAGATTTAAAAATCTTTTACAGTTTTTACGCTATCTTTCTTTGTTTTGGGGGTATCCTTACCAGTATGTACTTAATTAATAAGTGGTTTGACAAAAAGCGGGGTATTGCGGTAGGTATTTTTTTGAATGCTTCCAGTTTGGGAGCGGTCGTATTCAATAAATGGGCTGGAAGTTTGATTGCAACAAGAGGCTGGCGAGATGCCGAAACTTTTCTATCTTTCATAATGATTGTTTTATTGATAGCTCCGTGGTTTTTGATTAAAAATAAACCCAAAATTAACCAAGAGACTACTGGTAATTCAATCAATTTTAATGATGTGGAAGTTACGTTAAAAAGTGCCTTGAAAACCCCAACCTTTTATATTTTGTTAATAATTACGGGAACTTTGTGGTATTGTATCAATGGATTATTATTCAACAAAGATACCTATTTGAATGATTTGCAAAAAACAGTTGAAGAACGGGGAAGTTTTGCTTCACTATTCTTTTTATGTGGATTGATTGGTAAACTTTTTTTCGGATGGCTTAGTGATAAATTTAGCAAAAAAGTAATTATGCTCATTTCAATCGCCAATTTATTGATTGGTTCGTATCTGTTGAAGGAGTCCATCAATCATCCTGAAATGGTTAAATGGGTGGCAATTATTTATGGTTTCGGGTATAGTGGGGCATTTACCATGATTCAGGTATTGATTGCTGACTTTTATATGGGGAAAAATTACGGAACTATTTTAGGGATTTTCACCATGATAGATACCTTAGCGGGTAGTGCGGGAATTATTTTAGTGGGTAAAAATCGTCAGTTTTCAGGAACGTATTTACACGCCTTCGATACGATGCTCTATCTCTGTGCCTTTGCCTTAATAGCGACTTTATTCATTCAAAAACCGACTATTAAACTCCAAAACCAGCCATGATTTTCACTGTACGAATGACTTCATTAAAATTTTTAGGTCTAATTTGTGTCATAGCAGCTTGTTCACCAAAGATGAATACAAAAATGTCGGACTTTGACTTGTATAAAACTTACATTCAGGGAGATTTAGATAATAAAGAACAAATTGAAGCTGAAATTAAAGCAGGAAAGCAAATTCACCCTTACGCCAAACACGTCAATCGTTTATTTGACGGTAAGATTAAGAATTTGCCAAATAATTATAATGGTTTTTACATTTTGGAGGAAAGTTATTATACCTACCCTGAGAAACCAACTGAAATAAAGCCTTATTTATTTTGGTTTGAGAAAACAGAAAGTGGGCAGGTGAAACTCCATTCCTTGCAAATTCCGAAAGCGTGGGATAAGAAAGATGTCCGAAATGATAACCCAAATTTCATGTTGGAATACAAAGACTTACGAGAATCCCCTACTTTCAAACCAGCTATCTATACCAGAACAGACAAGGGGTTTTACATAAAAGCTCCTATTGATTTACCCAACGGCATGAAGTTTACGTTGGAAGAGACCATCAGTAAAGATTATTTTGAAGTGATGGAGTCATTGGAAAAAGACGGTAAACTATTAACTCCGTACACCACGCCAATTATGTACAAGCGAATTAAACGATAAGTAGGAGTTGGGATTTAGGATTTAGTAAAAGCAGAATTTTTATTTGCCGAAAAATAAATCATTACCTAATCAACAATTCACCTACAATTTGCATTTTTAATGGAAAGATACAAAGCCCTTGCCCTACAAATAACTTGTGATACGATTAATGCTTGCGACAATAAACGAGCGGTGGAACAAGTATTTCAACATACAATTTCAAAAATTAATGGTCAGATTAGAGCCTCCAAAGCATTTATTGGACAGGATTTGAAGTTAGTTGTTTTACCCGAATATTTTTTAACTGGCTTTCCAATGGGGGAGACCATCGTGCAATGGCGTGAAAAAGCCTGCTTGAAAATTGATGGTGTTGAGTATGCAGAATTAGGTAAACTTGCTAATCAAAACCAAGTATATTTATCAGGAAATGCCTATGAATTAGACGATAATTTTCCTGATATTTATTTTCAAACCAGTTTTATCATTTCTCCAGATGGCAATGTAATTTTACGTTATCGCCGTTTAAACTCAATGTTTGCCCCAACACCGCACGATGTTTGGGATAAATACCTTGAGATATACGGTTACGAATCCCTTTTTCCAGTGGTAAAAACGGAAATAGGCAATTTGGCTTGTATTGCCTCCGAAGAAATTTTATATCCAGAAATAGCCCGATGTTTGGCGATGCGGGGTGCTGAAATTATTTGTCATTCATCTTCAGAAGTTGGGAGCAATCAATTAACGCAAAAGAATGTAGCCAAATTGGCTCGTGCTATTGAGTCGATGGCTTACGTAGTTTCTGCAAATTCGGCTGGTATGGGTGGTATTGCCATTCCGTTTGCCTCTACCGACGGTGCGTCAAAAGTAATAGATTACAGAGGGTTATTATTAGCGGAGGCTGGTTATGGTGAAAGTATGGTGGCAAACGCCGATATTGATTTACCCGCTTTAAGATATTTTAGAAATCGCCCAGCAATGGGAAATTTATTGGCAAGGCAACGTTTTGAGTTATACGCAGAAAGTTACCAAAAACATAGCTTCTACCCGCCAAATACGCTTTTAGATAAAACGGCAAGTCGTCAGCATTTTATTGAAACGCAAATAGAGGTAATTGAAAATAAGATTAATAATTTTTAAAATGAAAGTAAGAAATCCGAGAACGGGGTTGTATGACTACGAAATAGAACCTTTAAGTGCCGAGGCGTTAGTAGAGAAGGCAAACCAAATGAGAAACGCCCAAAAAGAATGGTTTAAAGCGGGGATTGATTTTAGAATTTCAACGCTCCAAAAGTGGAAAAATGAAGTAAATAACCTAAAAAATGAACTGATTGAGGCACTTTGTATTGATACTGGTAGAAAATGGGAAACCGTTTTGGAAGTTGATTTAGTAGCTTCATCTATTGACCGATGGTGTGCCATTTCAAAAGATTTTTTTGCTGAAAGCCCACGAAAAACCTCCTCAATTCCTTTTTTAGATATTGAACAAGCCTTAGTTCCGTATTCTTTGGTGGGGGTTATCAGTCCTTGGAATTTTCCTTTATTATTGTCGCTGATTGATACAATACCTGCCCTCTTGGCGGGCAGTGCCGTGTTGGTAAAGCCTTCCGAAGTAGCTCCCAGATTTATCAAAGTCTTACAGCAATCCATTAATGAAGTACCCGAACTTTCAGGGATTCTAAACTACTTGGAAGGTGCTGCCGAAACAGGGGCGAAATTATGTGAAATTACAGATTTGATATGTTTTACAGGCTCAACCACAACGGGTAGAAAAGTCTATCAGGCAGCTTGCGATAACTTTATTCCTGTTTTTTTAGAATTAGGAGGAAAAGATGCAGTCATTGTTACTCAAACGGCTGATATTGACCGTGCTACTTCGGCTGTTTTGTGGGGAAGCGTAGCTAACGCAGGGCAGTCCTGTTTATCAATCGAACGAGTGTATGTACATCAGAGCATCTTTTTACCATTTGTTTCTAAATTAGTCGGGAAAGCCAATCAACTCAACTTAGCTTTCCCTGAAAGGGATTCTGGTCAGATTGGACCCATCATTTCTGATAAACAAGTAGCCATAATTAACGACCATTTGCAAGATGCTATTGAGAAAGGAGCATCTCTCAAAGCGGGTTCATCCTTTTGTGAAGAGATGAAAGGAGGGTTCTATTGCCGTCCTACTGTTTTGACAAATATAACGCACGAAATGAAAGTGATGTCGGAAGAAACATTTGGACCCATCATGCCCATCATGCCATTCAAGGAAATTCAAGAAGCTATTAATTTGGCGAATGATTCGAAATATGGCTTGAGTGGAGCTGTATTTGCTGGAACAGAGGAGGAGGCACTTTCTATTGCAAAACAATTAAAGTGCGGGGCAATTTCAATTAACGATGCCGCCCTGACCGCTGTAATGCACGAAGGTGAAAAGAATTCTTTTAAACTGTCAGGGATTGGAGGAACACGGATGGGACCTTCAGCAATAAAAAGATTTATGAAGCAAAAGGCGTACTTGATAAATACCAGTCAAGTAAAAGACCCGTGGTGGTTTAGCTAAAAATAGTTTGTAAATATCATTTTCCTAAGCAAAACAGTCTATATATTGTTAATGGTAAGAGCGGAGTATATCCAACCTACAATAAAGTTTGGCAAAAAATATAAGGATTGTTATAGATGAGGTCATTAAACTTTATCAAATAGTAAAATAGATGCCTTTTAACAGCCAAAGATTGATTGGAGTTTTTAATTTTTGTAGTATTTACATTCTACTACTTATTATTTTATAAGTAATTGAGTGTAAATACTCAATCTGACTACTTGTTTGGTTACAGACAATTACGTTTTTTTTTGTTCAAATATTATTGCTTCGCTTTAAAGTACATAAAAAAGTCTTTTTACATACATATACGAGATACCGTTCAATAAATTAAACATCGTTGTTCTGGTTTTTGTTGTTTCTTTCCTATTTTGGTTTTATTTTTATAATACTTTTTTGCCACTCTCTCTTTAAAAAATCAATAATTTTATTCGATTTTACAAACAAAACCCACTTTGTTTGTATTATTAAGATTAATATATCTTAGAAAATATTATTTCATTCGCCAATGAAATAAACCGTCTAAACTTTAAGATTATGCACACACCGAGAACCCAACTAAACCGAGATGGTTACGTAATTGTCAAAAACTTTTTTGATAAAAATGCCCTAAGTCAAATATACCGAGAGGCACGCCAGTTATTCGCAGTTCAAATTAGGAGAGTACTGAACCTCCAAGTAGATATTGATAATACTGATGAATTTGAGGAAGCCATGTTCGCTCTTTTCGAGAAAGATTTTACGGCTTTCGCCAACACAGGAAAACAAGTTCAACACTTGATTTCTCTGCATCGTTTGGGTACTCATGAAAAAATCGTTTCGCTACTTCATGATTTAGGCTATCAATTCCCTACTATTGCCGTGCGTCCTGCCATGCAGTTCAATAGTCGCTATTTATCGAAAGATGGTAGTCACTGGAAACTCGGTGCTCATCAAGACTGGCGAAACGGACAAGGTTCGCTTGATAGTGTAGTACTTTGGTTTCCCTTAGTTGATTGTGGAGTTGATTTGGGAGCTCTTCAAATTATTCCCCAAAGCCATAAATCTGGCTTGATGAGTGCAAGTCGTACAGGATATTTAGGAACAATAGAAGAAGAAATACCAGAAGAAGATTTTGTACAGACAGAATTTAAAGTAGGGGATTTATTGCTCTTTTCTGCTTTTTTGGTTCATCGCTCTGGTAATAATATTACTCGGAATATCCGTTGGTCGGTACAACTGCGTTATAATAACTTGGAAGAGAAAACCTTTCAAGAAAGAGGTTTCCCCATGCCGTACATTTATAAACCTGAAGATGCTTTGATAACGCCTAATTTTCCTCAAAAAGTGGATTTAGAGAGTATTTTCAGTTAATAAACTTTGATGGATGGCAAAATCTTTAACAATGATTGTAATTCAAGACGGTAAGAGATTATTTCAAACGAGCTACCATAATGCCCGTTTGGGTTTTGTTTTTAGCCATATACTCAGCTAAAGGTTTGTCTGTTACCATAACTCTTTTAAAATCAGAGGAGGCATGAAGTAAATAAACTCGTTTATCCTGCAAACGAATGGCAAAACCTTGGTGCGATATATCCAAACCTTCAATATTAGTAGTAATACCAATAATATCTCCGTTTTGAAATTGATTTTCAATCTTTCTGATTTGATTTTTGGGTATATAAGTAAATGACTGGTTATTTATTTTATCTTCAATTTTGATGATTTTTTCTTGAATTACTGGTGTATTCGCAAGTGGATATTTATTCCAGTGGGAACTCATAAAGTTTACCGTTTTTTTCCAAGTTATTCCCCCCATACTCGGTGTTATATCTTCCAATAATCCATCTTGAGCGTGTGTATAGAGCCAATCGGAAAAATAATGAATTCTGGAATCATATCCTTTTATTGTACCCTTATTGTAATAGCGAAGACGTTTGAGGTAATACTTGAATTTATCGAAGGAAATGTCATTTTTCCGATAAGTCAAGCCCATTGCAATCGTACTTTCCACTAAAGTAGCACAATCAAACTCCCTGAGATTTACTACTAATTTTTCTGAACTATTTACATCTAATGTATGAGCCTTGTAAGGTCTATTCAGAAAACTTTTGGCAATATTTAACGTAAAATCATCTAAAGCAACTCCCTGAGCATTTTGGATTTTAGTATTGTAAATTTCTTCATCCGTTTGGTGCTGAACAGCAGTTAATAATACAGCTAATAGGATAAAATAAAACGCCTTGCCAGTAAAAAGATTACTTGCAAGGCGTTTTGTATTCAAAAAAAAGTTATTCATTATCTTGAACTCGTAAGGTTAATAATCCACTAATTATCATAAATATTCCACCCATCATAACGATTTGAATGGGTTCTAAGTGTGCGAAACTCATAAATTTTGATAAGCCTAAACTGGCAATAATCTGAGGAATTACGATAAAAAAGTTGAAAACACCCATGAAATAACCCATTTTATTGACAGGTAAACTCCCCGAAAGCATTGCGTAAGGCATCGCTAAAATACTTGCCCAAGCAAAACCAATCCCCACAAAACAAGGTATTAGAGCGTATTTAGAAGAAACGAACATAATTGAAATTAAACCCAAACCTCCTGCTACCAAACATATCAGGTGCGTCATTTTTCTTCCTACTTTTGCGGCAATAGCAGGCAAAAACAAGGCAAATATCATAGAAACACCGTTATAAACTAAAAAGCAGATTCCTACAAAATTAGCCCCTTCGTTATAAATTGTAGAAGTGGTATCACTCGTTCCAAAGACATTTTTTGTGATGGCATTGGTTGAAAAAATCCACATACAGAATAAAGCAAACCATGAAAAAAACTGAACCCACGCCAATTGTTTCATCACGGTTGGCATTTTGAAAAGTCCATTTACGGTTTCTTTCACCCCATTCATAAAGTTCATTTCGCTTTTTTCTCGCTCAAACTCTACCATATCTTCGGGTGGATACTCTTTGGTATTTAAAACCGTCCATAAAATACACGCAAAATACGCAAAAGCACCAATATAAAATGACCATTTCACCGTATCTGGTACGATACCTTCTGGTGCGGCATTCTGAACACCAAAAAAATCTAATACCGAAGGCAATCCTGACGCAATCATTGCTCCTACACCAATAAAAAATGTTTGAACAGAAAATCCAGTAGTACGCTGTTCATTAGGTAGCATATCCCCGACAAACGCCCTGAAAGGCTCCATTGAAACGTTTATTGACGCATCCATCATCCAAAGAATTGCCCCTGCCATCCACAGAACTTTTGACTGCGGCATTAAAATCAATGCTAAAGTGGCTAAGATAGCTCCTGCAAAAAAGAAAGGTCTTCTTCTTCCCCATGTAGGGTGCCACGTTCTATCACTTAAATAGCCAATAATTGGCTGAACTAATAAACCCGTCAGTGGGGCTGCCACCCATAAAATAGGTATTTCATCTGGGTTAGCCCC
This sequence comes from Arcicella sp., assembly GCA_025454855.1. Taxonomy (GTDB): domain Bacteria; phylum Bacteroidota; class Bacteroidia; order Cytophagales; family Spirosomataceae; genus Arcicella. The sequence goes on along the minus strand of JALONS010000034.1, from coordinate 287 downwards.
TAAAGTTGAAAAGATACGACTGGTATTTGCATTTTGAAGAGCAAATCCAAATTGAATACCCATAAAGCCTACACTCATATTAATTATTTGTGTGAGGCTTAAGCGTGGTTTTTTGTCTTGATTCATAAAATTTGGTTAATGGATTAGGCTGAAAATTACTATTTTTTCTCTGAAATTTCATAAATAACCACAGAATTTGGTGAAATTTTCAATGGAATAGATTTTTCAGCCTCAAAAACAATCTGATTTTTTTGATTGAATTTACCCTTTAGCACCAATTTTCCAGT
>JALONS010000267.1 GCA_025454855.1 Arcicella sp. | reverse complement strand
AGTTTGGTGATTTAGCCCCTTATGTAAAGCAACTAAAAGACCTAAAAGCACGTGAAGGCGTAATGATGTTAATGCCTGAAGTGATTGATTTTAAATAGAGTATGTGTCAAATAGGTGGCATGGCTTTGAGCCGTGTCACCCATTGAGTAAAACGCAATGAGGTAAAATTTGTAAGAACAGATTTTACCTCATTGTATTTTCGTGGAACATCAGTATATAAATTGTGAAACTTTTTGACATTTAACATTCTTAGCATTAGATTTGCTAAATCTATTATGTACATCGTAATCCTTTAAAATTTATGACCGAGACCTTAGTATCAACAAAACAAGAACCCAAAAGTGAGTGGTTCGATAATTTCGTAGCTGAACTACGGGTACATGAATTAGCTTTAGAAACTAATACTGCATCGGAAGAAGTGAGAAGTTTTTATGAAACCATATTTTCTGGAAATGTTGATTCGATGGCTTTGATGAATAAATTACACATTCAAAAGCATTTTATTGGCAAAATTATTGTTGATTATGTCAAGATTATTCAACAAAACTTTCCCCTAAAATTAGCCTTTGATTACAATGATTCCGAGGTTTTGGTATGGGCTGAAATTCCCAACGATGATGAGGTGATAGAGCGAAACTTAATAATGGCAGAAGCAAAAATCAATGCCAAATATCATGATTTTGGATATGATATGACTACAACTTTGGTTGAAACAAGAGACCAACTATCAGTTCCAAACCATTATCAAATCTTTATCGATTAAATAAAACAATTTGATTTCTACCCTAAAGTATTTACTATTTGGCTACTTTTGAAGAACATATCAATCAAGCAAAGAGAAATTTAGCTTTTTTAGAATCAATCAATCATAACGTAAAAGATTGTATCGATTGGCAAGTTACTGTCTGTTTTTATACAGCACTCCATCTTATAAATGCCCATTTGGCCACATTTGAGTTACAATATCGCAAACACGTTGATGTAAAAAATGCTCTAAATCCAGAGAACAATTTATCCATTTCTAAACTTCCAGAAGATGAGTATGTTGCTTATGCAACTTTACAAATGTTATCTCGGAGGTCACGTTATTTAGTTAATGAAAAAGATAATCAAGTTGGTACAACGATTGCGTTTCTGACACATGATATTCACTTGGCAAAATCCATCAAACATTTAGATTGTTTAGTAGCTTTTTTTCAAAATAAATATAAAGTTTCTCTACCTTCTATCGCCATAAAATGTCCCGATTTGAAGAGTCATTCATTGAAAATATTTAGCAAAAAAGACTAATATTTTGCCATTCCACGAATGTTTTAAGACAGAATCAAATCATTAAAACTTCACCCCAAAATCTAAATAAAAAGCTCCGTTTTTAGTTACTAAATCACCAAAAGTACGCTCACGATTGATTTCTACGAGTCCTCGTTGATACTGGATTCCGAAGAAAAAAGCATCTCCCCCATTTCTACTTAATGGTTTTTCACCACCAATGCCCAATAATAATCCGACATCGCCAAATCCAAAAATACTTTGTGAACTGGGTAATCTTTCCTGATACTGAAATAGAGCATTCCGTGTTTTATCTAAGGCTTTCTCGGCAATTTTTAAGTCAAAAGTTCCTCCAAATTGTAAGAAAACGGGCGTATCGTCTAAGATTCTATCACTAAATATCTTCATTGTGAGGGGCAACTGTAAATATTGCAGATTAAAATTAGCCCCCGTTCCCCTTACTTCATCGGGTGTGAGAGGATTAGCTTTAAACAATTCATTATCATAAAAACTACTGTGCATGGTATAATTAACACTTTTTACGGTGTACCAAAGTCCTGTGCTAAAAGCATATTTATCAGTAATGTAAAAATCTGCGATGGGTCCCAAACTCAGGCGAACATTAGCACCGTCAGAGGCAAATGTTTTGAAATTTTTGGCAGCATCAACGTAATTGATGACAATACCAGGAGAAAATCTAAATCCCATTTTTAGTTTGTAAAATCCACTGAAAAAGCCACCACCGTAATTTCCTCCGTAAGATGGTTCAGAGTTGTATCGCTGCGAAAATCCTTGTATTCCTAAAAGCAGAATAAAAAGGGTTAGTAATGCGTTATTCTTCATATTTTTGTAAGGAATTATTATTTTAGCTATACGCTTTAGGCAATAAGCTATCCATATTTTAATGCTAAAATCTAAAATGCTTTCTGTACACAGTGACTACATATCCATCACAACAAATCATAAATTAATGCAATTCTTAAAAGCTATTTTTCTCTATTTGTGGCTAATATTAGGTATTTCTGCCTGTACTCAAACACAAGACAACCAAACCAATACCGACCCCGATGTTAATAACGTAAAAGTTAATATAAATATACAAAGGCTTGATAAAGAATTATTTGCTTGCCAAAACAAGGAACAGCTGTTGGCTTTGTTCAACAAAAATGCACCTTTCTTTAGTGTGTATTTTCAAGTACCTACCGAAGCATTTAATACATTAGCCAATCAACTACTGCCACTCATTCAGAATCAGGGCTTGCGAGATTTTTATAATCAGTCACAAGAAGCTGCTTTCTTTGGTAATCAAAACCTTGAAAATGATTTCCGAACGGCTTTTCAACATCTTAAATATTACTATCCTGAATTTAAAGAACCCAAAATCTATACCATTTTTTCAGGTTTCTTCGGGCTAGGCGTTTTACCCAACCAAGAATTAATGGTTTCTGATACTGCCATCTACATTGGGCTTGACTATTTCATGGGTAAAAAAGGTAAATTTTTGCCCGATATTTATGATTATCAGTTGAGAAAAGCCACGCCCGAAGCCATTGTTCCGCAGGCTATTTTATTGCTTTCTACTCAGTATAATGCTACCGATAAAAAGGATAAGACCTTGCTTTCTGATATGATTTGGTATGGTAAAAGTTATGTATTTACACACACCATGATGCCCGAAAAATCAGATAGCTTGTTGATTGGTTATACAGGTGAACAGTTGGCTGGGAGTTATGAATTTCAAAAAGACATTTGGGCCCATTTTATTCAAAATCAGTTACTTTATACCACCCAAGAACCCATAAAAGCCAAATACGTAGGTGAACGTCCAGTCACGCCCGAAATTGGGAAGGACTGCCCAGGAAGTATTGGAAGGTGGTTAGGTTGGCGAATTGTAGGAAAATATTTTGATGAACATCAAGATTTAACCATCCAAGCATTGATGAAACAAACAGATGCCCAAAAGATTTTTGAAGCATCAAAATACAAAGGCTTACCCGACGAACAGTAAATAACTTGCAAAATAGAATAGACATAAACCAACGATTATCAGCAATTTAGCTGTTCACTTTTTCGTAAATCGCTTTTCGTTTGGTATATATTTGGTAACTTGTAATAGTTAATAGCCAATTTGTTAATATTTGTTTTCATATTTGTTGAATACCGATTCCTTCAAAACAATCTATACAAAAATCTATGCAACACACTTCCTTCAAAGCATTGCAAATTACCGAAAATACTGATAAACAATATGTTAGAAATATCGTTCAACGACAAATTTCTGACTTACCTGCGGGCGAAATTTTAGTAAAAGTTCATTATTCAACCCTCAATTATAAAGACGCTCTTTCTTCGGTCGGAAACAAAGGGGTTACTCGCAACTATCCGCATACCCCTGGTATTGATGCCGCAGGTGTTGTGGTAAAAAGTGAGAGCGATGATTTTAAAGTGGGCGATGAAGTAATTGTAACCAGCTACGACTTAGGTATGAATACTTCGGGCGGATTAGCCGAGTACATTAGCGTACCCGCACGGTGGGTTGTACCTATGCCCACTGGCTTGTCTATGCGTGAAGCCATGATTTACGGAACGGCAGGTTTTACGGCAGGTATGTGCATCAATGCTTTGATAACCAATGGCTTGTCCCCTGAAAAAGGTAAAGTATTAGTAACAGGTTCTACGGGTGGTGTTGGTATTTTATCAGTAGCTATATTGAAGAAATTAGGCTTTGAAGTAACAGCCGTTACAGGAAAACCCGATGCAGCTGAGTTTTTAACCAAAGTAGGAGCTAATGAAATTGTAAGCAGAGAGACGCTCGACGACCAGTCGGGTCGCCCGATGTTGAAATCTCTTTACGCTGGTGTTGTTGATACCGTAGGGGGAAATATTTTAGCAACAGCCTTAAAATCATTGACTTACGGAGGAGCAGCCGCTGCTTGTGGATTAGTAGCCTCACCAGAACTGCACACATCCGTTTTTCCTTTCATTCTTCGGGGGAATTCCCTTTTTGGGATTGATTCTGCCGAATGTCCTATGTCATTACGAAAAGAAATTTGGCAAAAATTAGCCCACGATTGGAAACCTACTGATTTAGAATTATTGGTAAAAGAAATTAGTTTAGAGGATGTTCCCACACAATTAGATATCATGCTGAAAGGAGGGGCTTTGGGTAAATCTTTAGTTATTTTATCGTAGAAACCCGTAGAGACAAGGCAATGCGTAGAGACAAGGCATTGCCTTGTCTCTACGGTAATTATAATTCCCCTAAAATTCCCATCACTAAGGTAGCTGAATTATAGGCAGCTATTGAACCAAAAACATTCATATCCACGTGGGCTTTTGAGTTGGCATTATCACTGATACTTCTCAAAATCAAACAGGGTATTTTTAGTTCGTAGCAAACTTGAGCAACGGCAGCCCCTTCCATTTCGGTAGCATCAGCTTTTACTTTGTTTTGAAGTTCTTTTACCTTCTCATCAGAATTCACAAATACATCTCCAGTAGCTACAATTCCCGTCATTACTTTCACTTTTCTGCCTACAATTTCCTTAAATTTTGCTTGGTTAGATGCTCTTTGTGCTTTCTGTAACAAAACGGAATCGGCAGGAAAATAAAGTGGATTTCTGGATTTATCAGTAGGGTTAAACGTCTGCCAAAGTACCATGCCCGTTGAATCTACTTTACCAAAATCATGCTGAATAGTTGATTTAGCAATTACCATATCTCCTGGCATAATGTTAGGGTTTACACCTCCTGCAATACCCGTAAAAATCAATTGTTTGGGTTGCCAATTCATCAACAACACGGTGGTAGTCATGGCGGCATTTACTTTCCCTACACCCGTGAGTGCCACCACCACCGATTTCCCTCTGAGTTCGCCCGTCAAGAAACGAAGTCCTTTCAAATTCACCACTTGTTTATTGGTAAGAGAATCTTCTAATAATTTTACTTCATCACTAAAAGCCCCCAAAATAGCAGTTAAAGGCTTTTGGGCTTGAAGTTGAAACGAAAATAGAAAGAATATTAAGGATATTTTTTTCATATTCAGAATGCTTGCACAATTTTTGTTATTAGATAAATTAATAACATAAAGTTACCATTTACTCATTTCTTAACCTTATCCTGCACCAAAAAACAAGGTTATTCATTAAATTTAAACCATAATTACACACTAAAATATATATCCATCTTTTCTACTGCATTTTTGTCTTCTTGAAATAATAATGCCTATTTAATAATCTTGCAGAAAAATCATTAACAACATCTTAATACTTTATTTCATTATTAATCCTAACGCTTGTCAAAATGAATTACTCTCTGAACGCTTATGCTACGCCACTGACGGCGGGTCAAGCGGCTCACTTACTCCGAAGGGCGACTTTCGGACCAACCAACGCTGAAATAACTAATTTCACTGGTCTGACGGCTGAAACGGCAATTGATAATCTTATCAATAGTATCAACTACATTCCATCCCCTCCTGTTGATTTGAATGACACCAAAACAACCGCTGGGCAAGAATACGTTAATTCGGTGTATGATTCCACCCTCGGACGAAATTTTGAGTTTCGATTTTATTACAAATATTGGTGGATAAATATGATAGCCAAACAAGGAGGAAATCCGTCAATTATTGACAAAATGACTCTTTTTTGGCAAAACCATTTTGTAACAACTGAAGCGGCGGTTGATGAATACCGTGCGATTTATAAATAGCGGTCTTTAGAAAATTTTAAAGATTTTGTGAGAGACATCACGTTAGACCCCGCCATGCTCAAATACTTAAACGGAAACGATAATCGAAACGGTACTCCCAACGAAAATTACGCCCGTGAATTACAAGAATTATTTGTAGTTGGGGCGAAAGACTTTGCGGGTAATAACAACTACACCGAAAACGATGTAAAAGCTGCCGCCCGAGTATTAACAGGTTGGCGTTACCGCAACTTTTACACGAACGGAACAACCTTCGTAGATAGTTATTTTACGGCAAGCAGACACGACACTACGCCTAAGCAATTCTCATTGAGTTATCCAGACCCCGCCAATCCAACGCTGGGTACCAGAATCACTACCCCTACCACTGTTCCAGCGGGTTACAATAACGTGGGTGAAGTAGAACTGGATGACTTACTTAATATGCTGTTT
>JALONS010000266.1 GCA_025454855.1 Arcicella sp. | reverse complement strand
TACCTTTTTATGTTTCAGAAATACGTCTTTTTCTAAAGCCTGATTAACCATGAAGATTAATTCATCTTTGGTTAGAGGTTTCAACACGTAAACTTGACAGCGAGATAAAAGTGCCGAAATGACTTCAAAAGAAGGGTTTTCGGTGGTAGCTCCAATGAGCGTAACAACGCCTTTTTCTACTGCTCCGAGTAGCGAATCTTGTTGAGATTTGGAAAAACGGTGAATCTCATCAATGAATAAAATAGGCGAAGGCGTATCAAAAAACTGCTGTTTTCTGGCATTCTCAATGGTTTCTCGGATGTCTTTCACACCCGAATTGATAGCCGAAAGGACGTAAAAAGGGCGTTTGAGGGCTTTGGCAATAATACTGGCAAGGGTAGTTTTTCCAACCCCAGGAGGTCCCCAAAGAATAAAAGATGGTACTCGCCCAGCTTCTACTGCCCTGCGTAGTACCGCCTTTGCTCCTACCAAATGTTGTTGCCCAACGTAATCATCGAGCGTATCGGGTCGCATTCTTTCGGCTAATGGTTGCATAAAATTAAATTTGTTTCACACAAAGATAAAACGATGCGTAATTTTACACCATGAATTCTGCGAAAACACTCATCATTATTGTTGGACCAACGGCAGTTGGCAAAACTGATTTATGCGTAAAAATTGCTAAACTACTTGATACAGAAGTAGTTTCGGCTGACTCACGCCAATTTTACCGTGAACTCGCCATTGGTACTGCCAAACCTACCACTGAAGAAATGGACGGTGTAAAGCACCATTTTATTGATTCTCATTCTATTCAAGACTATTATTCAGTGGGTGATTTTGAACGAGATTGTTTGATGGTTTTGGAAGAAATTTTCCAACGAAAAGACGTGGCAATTCTTACAGGTGGGTCGGGGATGTTTATCAAAATGATTACCGATGGCATTGATGAAATGCCCGAAGCTGATTTAATATTACGCCAACAATTAGCTGAACGCCTTGAAAATGAAGGACTTGAAGTGTTAGCTAATGAATTAAAAAATCTTGACCCTACTTATTATGCACAAGTGGATACTCAAAATACGCAACGAATTCTGAGGGCTTTGGAGGTTTGTATGGCTACGGGAAAACCATTTTCAAGTTTTAGAAAAAATCAAAAAGTGGAGCGTCCTTTCAAGATGATAAAAATCGCTTTGGAACGCCCACGGGAAGAACTATACGCCCGCATAGACCAACGAATGGACATTATGCTGGCGAATGGATTAGAAGCAGAAGCGAAAGCCGTCATCGCTTTCAAGGAACATTACGCCCTCAAAACAGTCGGTTATCGTGAAATTTATGAGCATCTCGACGGTAACTACGACCGTGACGAAATGATACGACTACTAAAAAGAAATTCCCGAAGATACGCCAAACGCCAAATGACATGGTTTAAAAATCAAGATGAATTTGAGTGGTTTGATGCAAAAAATGAGGGGGAGATTTTAAATTTTATTCAAAAACAAATGGAACTATAAAGAATTTGGCACAATTGAAAAAAATATCAAAGATTAACCGCTGACGGGGTTTTCAACCGCCGTCAGGGGCAATTAACTAACCCTGACGACGGTTAAAAACCTCGTCAGTTTATACTTCCAAAAACAAATGTAGCGAAACCCAATGAGCTTCGCTACAAATCATCCTTAAACCAAAACTAAATAGATAATATGTTCTAAAAAATGTGTCTAAATCCGATGGCTGAAAAAATATACCAATACCTTTTTACCTACTTGACTAAAACGTCCATCTTTCAACATTATTACTTTTTTAGGAATATTATTCTGCACAGTATGATGAATCTTCTCTTTTTTCACTCCCTTACGTCCTGCCAATAAATTATGCGGAAAACCCATCGCTAACACATTGTTAGTCAGAGCGATACACAAAAATAAACTTACAATGGTTACTACATTTTTCATGACTGGATATGGTTGTTTGAGTGTTTATTATCTCGTTTAAATATTTAATAAAAGCGATTTAATAATGCTTAAATTTAATATTTTTCTTTAGTCGTAAAGACGCTTTTTGAATTACAATGTAAAGTTAATGGTTTTATTAGGTACTATGCAATACACAATACCTTAAATTTTGTTAAATTCTGTATAAGTGGTTCTGAAACTTGATGAATGGTATTTCCTATTTCCAATAAGATGCAAGTGTAAATAAAAAGGTTGCATAAATGTTTCACAATTTTCTAAAATCGTGAAAACTAAATGCTATTTTGAAAAATCATGCTGTATTATTAAAAAATAATTTTCTCACTAAAATACCATAATCCCTAATTTTAGCATAGCCTAAAATTTTATCGACTTAAAATAATCATATTTCACTGACCCCCAAACGTATAGTCTATACAGTGCAAACACTTGCAAATATGAAAAATCAGCCATAGATTTCGGAAAAATCAACATTTCATCAACATTTTTCTATTAAACTTGTTTTCTTAGAAAAATCTAAGACATCCCACGAATTTATTTAGTGGGTATTGAACGCTATGCAAACTCTTCTAAATCGTTTGAACATTGCTGCCGTCAATCATGGTACCAGTACAGGTTTACAACATTGGTCTGCCAACGGAGCCAATTTATTAGAATCGTATTCCCCAGTCGATGGAAAACTTATCGCAAAAGTTTCTGAAACAACCCTCGAAGATTATCAACAAGTAATAGAGGTTGCTAAGAAGGCTTTTAAACATTGGCGAAATGTGCCAGCTCCTCGCAGGGGTGAAATTGTTAGGCAAATGGGCGATGCCTTTCGGCATAACAAAGAGGCTTTAGGACAATTAGTTTCGTATGAAATGGGTAAAAGCCTGCAAGAAGGGTTGGGAGAGGTACAGGAAATCATCGACATCTGTGATTTTGCGGTTGGACTTTCACGACAACTTTACGGGCTAACGATGCACTCTGAGCGTCCACAACACCGAATGTACGAACAATATCATCCGTTGGGGATAGTTGGTATTATTTCAGCTTTTAACTTTCCCGTGGCAGTGTGGTCGTGGAATGCCATGATTGCGTGGGTTTGTGGAGATGTCTGCGTTTGGAAACCCTCTGAAAAAACACCTCTAACCGCAATTGCTTGTCAGCATATTATTCAAGTAGTTTTAGAACAAAATCAAATACCAGAAGGAGTATCTTGTTTAATTTCGGGAGATTACAAAGTGGGCGAATGGCTAACAACTGATAAAAACATTCCTTTGATTTCAGCAACGGGTTCTACTCGGATGGGGAAAATCGTAGGGGCGGCAGTTGCCAATCGCATGGGACGGAGTTTATTGGAGTTGGGCGGTAACAATGCCATTATCATTACTGAAAATGCAGATTTGAATATTGCTATTCCAGCCGTAGTTTTCGGAGCAGTAGGCACGGCAGGGCAACGCTGTACATCTACCAGAAGACTTATTATCCATGAATCTATTTATGAAAATGTAAAAGAACGCTTAGTAAAAGCATACAGCCAATTACGCATTGGGAATCCGCTGGATGCCAATAATCACGTAGGACCTTTAATAGACCAAAAGGCGGTAATTGCTTACGTTTCGGCCGCCCACGAAGTAAAGGAAGAAGGTGGAACGCTATTGATTGAAGAAGAGATTTTGGAAGGAAAAGGCTTTGAATCAGGCTGTTATGTAAAGCCATGTATCGGCGAAGTGGAACCACATTTCAAAATCGTAAAACACGAAACCTTTGCTCCGATTCTGTACATCATGAAATACAAAACGCTGGACGAAGCCATTGAAATTCAAAACAACGTACCGCAAGGTTTATCATCCTCTATTTTTACCTTGAATATGCGGGAAGCCGAACATTTTTTATCAGCTAATGGCTCCGATTGTGGTATTGCCAACGTGAATATTGGTACATCAGGAGCGGAAATTGGAGGGGCTTTCGGAGGAGAAAAAGAAACGGGTGGTGGCAGAGAGTCTGGTTCAGATGCTTGGAAAGCCTACATGAGACGGCAAACTAACACCATCAATTACGGAACTCAATTACCTTTGGCTCAGGGCATTAAATTTGATTTTTAGAAAACATTGAACTACAGATTTTACTGATGAAATAATAGAAAATCAGTAAAAATTTGTTTAATCAGTGTCACCATAGGCAAATAAGTTTTCAAGCCGCAAGTGCGAGTTTAGTGTCGTCAACATGAAGACCGAATTCAGTCATCATTTGATTTAATTCATCAATATATTGTTGACGAATTCTTTTGAAACCCTCGATAGCAAGCGTATCTGGGTCATCTAAACTTTTATGTCTGAGAATAGAGTTATTAGCTCTTTCGATTAAGTTTAATAAATCGAAAATAGCTTCTTTCAAATATTCTGATTTCGATATTTTAGAAGAATTTACCATGCTTAAAAGTTTATTTGAATGATTCCTTTTGAAAATCTCTTTCCGTTACGATTAATCCGAGTTTTTGAAAAAAGATGAAACCATTCTACTGAATCATATTTGGTAATAATCTCATAATTCTTATGTTCAATAGGATATTCTTTTACAAAATAGCAATCTAAGTGTTGTTCTTTTTTAAGTTTATGACCTTGTAATTCAGCAAGTTGTGTCAAACTATTTTCATAAATTTCATGATTCAAAAAGGACACAACGTCAATATCATTTGGATTCAGTTTCATGGTAACGAAACTACCATCAATCCATTGATAAAATGTATTACTAATTTCGTTTTTAAGTTTTTCAATGTATGCCAGATAATTTTGAAATAATAGTTTTCTTGTTTCTGAATTTTCAAAATTAGTAACAAATATTTCTTCAAATCTGTCTAAATCTATCTCTAAAACTTTATATGGGAATAGATTTCCCTGTGGGTCGAACTCCATAATTATTGGTTAAATTTATCAAAAATACAAAAAATCCTCAACAAATGAAAACACAAGAAACTATCACAAAATCCCTCATGGAGAAGCTCTGGGAGGGTTATTGCCAACGAGTAACTTACGCTAAACAATACGCTGATATGGTATTTACCGAAGGCGGGAATGTGGTAAATGACCACTGTGCTTTTCGTACTTTCAATACGCATACGGGCGGACAACCTGCGGGTATTCGTGCTATTGAAGAGGTACTGGAATCTTTGGGTTATGAAAAGATTGCTCCTTATAGTTTTCCCTCTAAACATTTGAATTCTTTTCATTACCAACACCCTACGAATATCAATTTTCCTAAATTTTTCGTCACTCAATTAGAGGTGCATGAATTATCTGGAGAAGCACAACAACTCATTAACGAAGCGGTAAAAGATGCTCCTGATGTATTGGCTGGTGAACCCCGACAATTATTAGCTACGCTCAAACAAAATAAAGAATTAATCAGTGCCGAAGCTGACCGCTTGGTAGAAGCCTTAGTTAAATTCTTTGCTCGCCCGTGGCAACCTGCTAAACGTTCAACGATTTTAGCCCTTAATAAAGAATCTCAATTTGCTGCTTGGACGCTCCTACACGGTAATTCAGTCAATCATTTTACGGCTTACATCAACTATCAAAAAGTAGCCGCTTGGGGCGATATTGAACAAACGATGGAAGTTTTGAAACAAGCGGGTATTCCGATAAAACCTGAAATTGAAGGTCTAAAAGGCAGTAAATTACGCCAAAGTTCTACGCAAGCCATTGATGAAGATTGTCCCGTTGTGGAAGATGACGGAAGTACGGGAACGCTCCGCTGGTCTTATGCTTATTACGAATTAGCCGAACGTGGTTATTTAGAAACCGATGGTCAGAAAGTTTGGTTTGATGGATTTTTGGGAGAACAAGCGACCAACCTTTTTGAGATGACGAAGAGAGGGGTTTAGGGATTGAGGGATTATGGAGTTTAGGAGTCACATAGATTTGGGAATTAAAGCTAATATCCTTAATACTTAATTTGATTAATTTTGAATCGAGTAATATTTTATCAAAAAATGCAACGATTTTATGATTTAGAAGCGTGGAAGGCGGCAAGAGATTTGAAAATTTTAATTTCAAATCTCGTTAAAAAATTTCCTTCTGAAGAACGATTCTCTTTAGTTTCACAAATAATCAGATCTTCAAGGTCTGTAACTGCAAATATTGCAGAGGGTTACGGTAGAAATAACTATAAAGAAACCATTCATTTTTGTAGAATGGCAAGAGGCTCTTTAGAAGAAACACTGAATCATTTAATTGATGCTTTTGATGAAAAATATATCACAGAAGAGGAACTAAAAATTTATAAAGAACAAGTAGATAAAAGTCTCAAAATTCTGAATGGCTATATTGGCTATTTAAGGAAAACTCAACAAACAAAAGGGAAAAAAGATGAGGACGAGTTAGGGGGATAATGGATTTAGAAGGGCTTAGTGGTTGAAGGGATTTGGGGATTTAGTATTAGATATCAATATTATTACAAAAAATTTCAGAAAATATAATGTTAATTTATAATCCCCAAACCTCTATAACCCTAAACCCCTTACCCCCTTTACCCTCAAATCCCTAAAACCTAAATTCAATGAAAAATATCTTAGTTATTGGCATGGGTAAAGTTGGCTCACTGGTAGGCACTTTATTGGCTAAACGATTTACTGTCAAAGGATTAGACAAAAACAAACCAGCCACTGATTTATCTTTTGAGGTACTCAAAGGCGATGTTTCTGACAAAGTTTTACTTCAAACACTGATTCCTCAATACGATGCCGTGGTATCGTGTATGCCGTATAATTTGAATTTGACCATTGCTCAAATTGCCTACGAATCAGGCAAACATTATTTTGATTTAACGGAAGATGTACCCACCACTACCGCTATCAGAGAAATGGCGGCACGGGGTAGCAAAGGTGTTTTAGCTCCGCAATGTGGGCTTGCTCCTGGGCTTATTGGTATTGTGGGGGCTAATTTAGCCAATCGCTTCACCAAATTGCGTGATATTGAACTGCGAGTGGGTGCCTTACCAAAATATCCCAACGGACTGTTGGGTTATTCGTTCACGTGGTCGCCTGCGGGAGTAATCAATGAATATTTGAATGATTGTGAGGTGATACACAACGGTGAGAAAAAATTAGTTTCTGCCCTCGACGGACTCGAATACATCAACATCGAAGGCAATGAGTTTGAGGCATTTAGTACTTCTGGAGGACTCGGAACGATGTGCGAAACTTACGCTGGACGAGTAGATACGCTCAATTATAAGACCATTCGTTACCCTGGACACGGTAAATTAATGAAGTTTTTACTGTACGAATTAATCTTAAAAAATAAACGAGAACTCATCGAAGAAATCCTGACCGAAGCCAAACCACCCGTACAAGAGGACGTAGTATATGTGTATGCCGTAGTGGAAGGTTGGAAAAATCAGTCTTTGGAAAGGGAAGAATTTTACCGTGCTTACTCCCCCAAAAACATTGATGGCAAGCACTGGCGAGCCATTTCGTGGACAACGGCGGCTTCTATCGTGGCAGTGGTAGAAATGGTAGCAGATGGTAAATTACCACAAACAGGATTCATCAAACAGGAGGAAATTGATTTTGAGAAGTTTTTGGAAACGGAAACTGGTAAATTTTTCTCGTAATCCTGTACCGTTTTTGTAACTTTCAAACTGGTACAAGCAAAGACGCTTGTACCAGTTTGAGCCTCTTCGCTTGTACAAATTGAATATTACTGAAAAGTCAAATTGCTGCTAAATCTCATTTGTTTTTGGTTTTCAATCATTACTTGTGTTCCTGTGGCAATGGTTACGGGGGCGTTCACGATGCACTCCCCTCCTATCGTGGGTCTGATAACGATGATACTCCCTGTCAATGTATTTGATGGCGGTACGGTGTTATTACTCCAATTATTTGCATCCGTCCAGTTACCATTTCCAATGAAGGTGTATTGTTTAGGTCCATCAGCAACGACTCTACAAACACTATTTGAACCAAACAGAAAAGTAGCGTACATTTCGCCATCTTCGGTTTCGCCAAAATCAGTTAGAAAACTTTGACTAATATTCTGGCTTGAATTGATACTATAAGTTTTATTGGCACTATTGTATTTAATTTTGAAAAGCTGTGTCGTGTAAAAATCCACTCCCAAATAATATCCTTTCAGACTCAGATATGTTTCACCCCGATACACCGTTCCACCAACTGCTGATGCTGTTCCTGTGTTTGGGTAAGCTACCACTGGAAATTTATAATTATTGACATTACCACAGCCACCAGTATTATAGGGTACATTTCCTTCATAACACCGCCAACCGTAATTCACGCCCACCAAAGAATCTACAAGACTATGAGTAAATTCTTCTCTGGCACTTTGCCCAACATCACCAATCCACATATCACCTGTCAATCTATCAAAATTCCAACGGAAGGGATTTCTTAGCCCTACCGACGCAATTTCGTTGCCGTAAGGATTTCCCGCAGGAATGCTGTAAAAAGGGGGATTCTCTGAAGAATTCACATTTATCCTGAGCATTTTACCCAGTAATGAACCTGTGTTCTGAGCATTATTGTTGGGGTCACCTCCTCCCCCACCATCACCCGTAGAAAGATACAGAAAGCCGTCTTTACCAAAACGCAAAGTTCCACCATTATGATTGGTAAAAGTAGGATGAGGAATGGTGATAACTATCTTTTTGGAAGCAGAATTGGCTACATTAGGATTATTTTCATCCACTTTATAACGAGCAACCTCTAAATCTCCGCCTCCATTGGCATAAAAAACGAAGAAGAATCCATTGGTTTTGTATTGGGGATGAAAGCACATACTTAGTAAACCTTGTTCACCGTCGGTTTGAATACCAATCAACGACAAGAATGTACCTAAGGCATTGAAGTTTTTATCGTAAACCAGAATGTTTCCGCCTTTGAGGGGGATGAAAATTCTACCCGTACCATCACCCGCATTTACCAACTGCATAGGCTGAGAAAGCCCCGTGATGACAGGTTGCAAAGAAACAGTGGGTTGGGCAGTAAGAAAACGATTAAAAAAGAGCAATAAAATAATGAGAGAAGTCTTTTTCATGGTTGGATTGTGTGTTTGAGTAACAATCCAAATTTACGTAATAAGCCTGACAATGGACTTTCCGCTTACTCATTGTTGTTTTGGGTGGATGAGTTTTGTAATAATAGCTTTAGAATAATCTGCTATTCGTCGAACAACCGCCGACAGGGTCTTTGACCGCTGTCGGGGTTACGATTCAAAACCCTGACAGCGACTTTTTTGCTCTGTCGGAGATTATTTAACAGTGGCAACAAATGGCAGATAATTCCATAATAGTTTTAAGTTTAAGAACTGGTGTACATAAAGATTTTAGCCAATAAAAAAGTTCAAACAAGAACACTTAAACCCGTTTATTCAACAAATCAATTTTATCCAGACAAAAACCTATAAAACGGCACTTTCTAACAACTGAATCGCTCCTTTGTCAGCATCCATCTCAGCTTCCACACCCACAGGAACAGTAAATTTATGGGTGATATGTCCAATCATCGCACCCGCAAAAGATGGTTTGTTGATGGGACGAATATGGTCTTCAAAAAGGTCTTCAAGCGTCAATGAGCCATAACCTCCGCTTGCATCACATTTAGTACATTTTCCAAAAATAAAACCATTTATATCTTCTAAAACGCCCGTTAATTTCAGG
>JALONS010000033.1 GCA_025454855.1 Arcicella sp. | reverse complement strand
TACAACCTACGTAATACGTCGTCGTTGAACTGATATTGACCGTGTAACTGTTACCAGTCGCCAATGGACTTCCAACCGTTGTGTTGTTATTGTACCACTGGGGCGTTTGACCAGTCCCACAAGTTGCCGTCAAGGTCACTGAACCACCCGGTGCACAAATACTCGCTCCTACCACTTGGTTACTTGCTGGGGCTGGTAAATTAGGATTCACCGTACCTATCACTGCCGTTCTACCCTGACCTGATGCACAAACTGCTGAAAGGCTAACTACTCCAGCCTCACATCTCGAACCAGGTGTAACATTAGTCCCCGTAGGAGCAGGTGGATTAGTATTGATAGTTGCTGTAACTGGTGTACGATTTGCCGCATCCGTTTCGCAACCTGTTGTGGTATTCTTACAACCTACATAATAAGTGGTTGAAGTTGTAACATTTGGAGTGTAAGTATTTCCTGCGAATAACAGCGAATTTCCTGTATTAGTAGAGTACCATTGTGGTATTTGACCCGAAGAACACGTAGCAGACATACTTACCGCTCCTTGTTCACATCTCGAACCATTAACAACTTGATTACTTGCTGGTGCTGAAGGATTTGGATTAACTGTTGCTACAACAGGTGTTCTATTTGATGGCACTGTCTGACAACCCGTTGTGTTATTTTTACAGCCTACAAAATAAGTAGTAGTAATGCTAACACTCGGAGTGTAGGTATTTCCTGCAAATAAAGGCGTTCCTGCTGTTGTATTATTACTGTACCACTCTGGTACTTGATTAGTCTCGCAAGTAGCTGTTAAAGTTACTACGCCACTTACACAAACGGCTCCGCCTTGCACCGCTCCTACTGCTGGAGCTACTGGTAACACATTTTCAGTAGCAGTTACTGGTGTACGGTTTGCAGGTGTAGTCTCGCAGTTCGTAGTATTATCTTTACAAGCTACAAAATATGTTGTAGTTGCAGTAATATTTACTGTATATGTATTCCCTGTGGCTAATGGTGTTCCAGCAGTTGTGTTATTGCTATACCACTGAGGGGTTTGTCCTGTTGCACAAACTGCTCCTAAAGTAACTGAACCATCACCACATCTACTGGCAGGTGTTACATTACTACCAGGACCTGAAGGGATTGTATTTAATGAAATAATTATACCATTTGACACAGAACTTGTACAACCTGTTAGGGTACAAGTTGCGGTATAAGTCACTGGTGTAGTTGTAGCAGCTACTGTAATAGAAGTAGTTGTAGCTCCATTAGACCAAGTTAAAGAACCTGTAGTACAAGCGGTTGCATTTAATGTTGCTGAACCACTTCCACAGTAAGAAGTGTTGCTTCCTGAAGCCAACGAAATGGTTGGTGCAGCAGGAGTAGCAATTACAGTAGCTGTCACAGCACTACGATTAGCTCCTGCTGTTTCACAGTTAGGAGCAGTAGTTGCTCTACATCCAACAAAGAATGTAGTACTTGTCGTCAAACCTGTTGCAGTATAAGCGTTTCCTGTCGCTAATTCAGTAGTTGATGATGTTGAGCTGTACCAAACTGGCGTAGTACCCGTTGCACAAGTTGCACTCATACTTACCGAAGCAGTCGCTCCTGTTCTACATACTGAGCCACCATTTACGGAACTCGGAGCAGCTGGAATTGGATTTACCGTTACTGTATAAGCCACAAATGGACGACAGTTTGGATTATTAGCATCTGGTACTGGTTTCAGACATACATATATATAATATGTTATCGGAGTTGTACCAGTGTTAGCTGGAAGACCAGATAAATTGACAGTAACTGTCCCATCTACTAAGTTTCGATTAGGTGTCAGTACAATTTTAGTAGCACCTGAAGTATAAGGGTCTGCTTGTGCCGAAGTAAAGGCAACCCATTCAAGAGTAGTAGTCACAGGTAGTGGCTGACTGCCAGCATTACTTACCACTAAATTTAATGTGGGTGTTTGACCAGAACAAATTGTAACATTTCCACCATTAGGTCCTGGAGTACTCAACGTAGGACAATTTGGTGAATAACCAATATCATACGTATGATTACTTTCTCCGTACCCACCAGTAGTTAACGTGATAGAAGCATAAGATTGCCCCGATGGAATAGCGGCATCACTATCAATACTATCACTGTTATTTGAATTAGCATTTTGTGGTGATAAATACGTATTATTCAAATTAGTTTGTGCAGTAGTAACTCTGATTTCATACCCTGTATTAGGTAGTAAACCTCCTGTTACGTTAGCATCATTAAAATAATACTCACCATTAGCATCAGTGGCTGTTGTTCCCACTAATGTTCCTGCTCTGTATAGTTGAACCGTAATACCTGTTATACCAGGTTCACCAGCATCTTGAATACCATCTCTATCGAAGTCTCTCCAGATACGGTTACCAATTTCTAAAGGTGCAAGTGAACAGAAAACTTCAATATCTCCAAGACCAGAGGCTTTACCAAAAGTACCTGGGTCACTACCATTATATAACTTATAGTCACCTGTTGGAGCAGGTCGTCCATTATACCCTAATCTGTAACCTGAAACATTATTCCAAGCAATGGGAGCCCCTGTATAAAGGTAGTCACCCGTATTGTTATTCATTCTACGAGTTCCCCCTGAATAAAAAATATTTCCAGGACCAGCAATCGTAGTCATAATTTCGCCTGTTCCAGGAAAAAATGCCAATCCACCCATCGCAGGTTCATCGTGGTCAATCGTTAAATCCCCAAAATAGTATTCACCGCCACCTGGTCCTCCTCCTTTATTCGTTCCTAAGGTTGTTCTTCCACTGGCTGAACCATTATTTTCTATCGTCCAAGTAGAACCTGACTGAGTAGCACGCATTACATCTCCTTCTACACGTCCAGTTTCAACATAAGTCTCTCCTGGAGGATAATTAGCATTTCCTAATTGGTGAGAAAAACGGTCAGCAAAGCCCAGAATCATTGAACCATCAGTATCAAACTCAATATCTGATAAAATAGGCTGTGGATACGTTTGTGCGATATTATCAGGTATTTGTGACCAAGTGCTCACCCATGGTCTCCAAATAGAGTAACTTACGCTACTACTATTAGCTAAACCTCTATCAAAATTTAACGCAAAAGCAGGTAATACATTTGTGAAAGTTCCCGTTGTAGTCATTTCATAAACAGAAGCTTTCAAGTTAGCTGAACTTAATAATCTGGTATTGTAACCAGCTTGCCCATAACCTGTACCTGGAACAGCAGGTTGAGAACTCTCTGCCGTACAAACAACCCCAACGTATAATTTACCTCTATAAAATTTCAAACCGAAAGGGGCGTACTCATTAGTGCCAGTGCATCCTGGATTTGGAACTGAATAAGATGTGATAAGCGAAGGAGAAGTAGGATTTGTTACATTCAATACATAAATCTTCTTATCGAATAAGTTTGTGATGTACAAAGTATTACCATCAGTAGATAACTCACAATCTCCAAACGACATTTTACCTACTGCGTTAAATACCGCATTCCCTCCATCATCTGAAGGTGAGGTTTTGTTAGTTTGAAGATTACGAGTTGGCTGTGTACCAGCGTTGATACCTAAAGCAGTTTGTAAATTGATTCCAGTGATAGTATAACCACTACCATTGTTATCTGCGTTTTGAATCACATATAAACCTGCAATACCTTGTGGACCAAAACCTGAGTGGCGTTTCATAAACGCCGTAGTAAATAATGTTTTCTTATACTTGTTGTAAGCGACTCCCCAGACCGAACCAATTGAACTATATTTAGATAAAACAAAAGGTTCATTCCCTGAAGTTGCCTTGTCACCTGTTCTATTGTATGGAAATGATACTAAGGCATCTTCCAAACCTGCTCCGTTTGTACCTGTAGCATCGAATCTACCATTAGCGTAGCAAGGAATCGCTACCTTGGGCTGCACACCTTCTTTAGCACAGAAGTCGTCTGGATGGTTCACACCAAAATTAACAGTACAACTATTGGCTGCCACAAATTGGATACTCGTTCCACTACCTGTTCCGTCTGGACCTGACACATAACCCGAAGGTAAACCCGAGAACTCAACTCTCAAATTACCAGTAGCACCCGTGATTGAATAAGTACCATCTGCTGCAGTAGTAACAGTTGAACCAGCCTGTGTATTGTCAGGTTTGAAAGCTCTTACAGTAACACCTGCTAATCCAATTTCATTAGCATTATCTCTTTTACCATTCAGGTTGAAGTCTCTGAACACTGTACCCGCAACTCCAGTACATTGTGCCAGAGTGGTAGTATTAGACCCTAAAAATAATGAAGCAACTAAAACACCGATAAGGCTTCTACTTAGGATAGAAGCCTTACCAGCATTAAGGTAAACCCTACTGCCCGTAACCACATTTGGATAGCTCTGATACCTTCTTGAACGACGAAGTACTTTCTGAATGGACATAGTGCCACCTGCGAAAGACTTCATTAAGCTCGAAAAAATACCATAAAATCCCCACAAAAAAATTCTCGTCGGAATATTCTTAAAAAGGTTGGCACGGTAATTGCGGCTACTTCCCGCTTCCGATTTTTTGACAGTCAAAGACTGCTTTGAATTGGAAATTACGCTCTCTGTAACTGAAAGCAATACAGCAGTAAAGTTTTTCATTTTAGAAACTTTATTGATTTTTAAGGCGGATTGTTGGGTAATTATTTCTATCGTAGCTACCAAAAGTAACCACTACGAAAACTAAATATTCGTTTTCAAACACGAGCGTATCCTTACCGAGAAGACATAGGAGTATCAGGAGCAGAGAAAATTAAAAAATTTTCAAAGCAAACATAGGATACCCTGACGCTCAGGATAGCGGATACAAAAGTTTAACGTGTGTTGTAAGGAATTAAGTCACGAAAGGTCGAGTGTGGCGGTGACCAATCATCATGCCCTAAATCATTGAGTATAAGATTGAAAAATTGAAGTAAGGAAACTTCAGGGGCGGCCAGAATAGCGTTTCCTCTACGTTTCTTATAATTTTCTTATAAAAAACATAAAATCCATTTATTCGACAAGGGCGGTGAAATAAATGGCAAAACTCACAGTTAGTACCTCTTATGGGCGGAAATACTAATGTACCGTAAATTTTAAGTTTAACTACTTGGCTTTAAGTTAGGACCTATGGCTCTACGTTCTCTTTATCTCTTAGGCGAAAAATTGGATAAATGATGAAAACGTTAATCCGAGTTGCGGTCGCAAATAAAGTGATTTATTTATAATAAACAAAACATTTCACTGTTATTTTTAAAATAATTTGCGTAAGCGGATACACATTTATTATTTGTGTAAATAGAGCCAAAATCATGCCAAATTTTACAGAAAAGGGCTTTTTTATTTTTTTAAAACTTTTTTGGGAGTCATTTTTGTACCTCTTTAAGCCTCTATCTATCACCTATTTAGGTGATAAAAATGGGCCGAAAAAAAATATATTTTATGACGTTTTGAGTGAGTTCTTCATACGACCAAAACATACTTCAAAAAGTATAAATATCTAAATTGAAAAAATAATTAGACCCTAATCTGCAAAATATTGATTATTATTATGAGCAAACACAGCGATAGTTTTGGGGTTGTAAACAAAATTAAGAAATTAGATAAGTGTTCATTACTTATCTTTACGCTAATATTTTAATCCATTGAAAATAATCTTATGAAATCAAAATATGCCATGCTTACCAATAGGTTGTTGTTCATATTATTACTAACTACTTACTCTGGTGTATCATTCGCTCAAAAAATCAAAACAACTAAAGACTATGATATGAGTATTCCCAAAGGGTATGTCAGATTAATCAACACTTTGATTATGAAAACAGGGATTGCTCCTACTAATGCGGCTCGTATTCATGGGTACGCATCACTGGCATTGTACGAAGCCACCCAAAGTGGTTCAGCCAATAATCAAAGTTTGACTAAGCAATTAAACGGATTTGATAATCCCCCCACTCCCAAACAACCTTTACTGTGGGACGTAGTAGCCGATGAAGCATTTTATACGGTTAGTGATAGTCTTTTTTCTTACTTGTACAGTACATTAGCTAATTATAATTACATCCGAAATGCCTTAGATACACTGCATAGAAAACACAAAATCAATTTTAGGACTAAATACAAGAATGCTTTATTAGTGGAAGAATCCGTAAATTTTGGGAGAAAAATAGCAAATTATGTTTATCAATATTCTAAAAGTGATGGTGGTTTCAGAAGTAGTATGGATGAAACTGTTGCGTTGGATTATAAACATTATGAAGCTCCGAAGGGGTCGTCTTGGGATGATAATAAGACCAGAGCCAGAATTTCGATACAACCTACCTGGGGAAAGAACAGAACTTTCATCAAGGATATTTTCGCTCAAACACAACCTGCCCAACCTTATGAATTTTCAACCGACCCTAATTCTACTTTCTATAAACAAGCAATGGAAGTGTATGAGATTTCGAGAAAATTAACTTTTGAACAACACCTTATTGCAGAATACTGGCGAGACGACGCCACCGTATCCTATACTCCCGGTGGGCATACGATTCATATCTTGGTAAATGCTCTTGAGAAAGAAAAAGCAGATTTAGATAAATTTGCTTACGCATACGCCAAAACCAGTATTGCCCTCAATGATGCGTTCATTTGTTGTTGGCGAACCAAATACGAAACCAACTGCATCAGACCCATCACTTATATTCAAGGATTCATTGACCCCCGTTTCAAGGCAACATTTTATACACCTGCTTTCCCTGAATATACTTCTGGTCATTCTACACAGTGGGGAGCATCGGCAGAAATTCTCAATTCCATTTTTGGTAATGAATATGCTTTTATTGACCAAACGGATTATTTGAGGGACAAATTAGTACCTCGTCAATTCAAAAGTTTTGATGAAGCTGCACAAGAAGCCTCCATGTCTCGAATTTATGCAGGGGTTCATTTTCGTCAGGCTTGTGAAGTAGGTTTAGAACAAGGTAAAAGAATTGGAAGAATTGTAAACCAGTTGAAGTGGAGAAAGTAATTTTTATATAAAATCCTGATTACCAACAACTTATAATCTTTATCTAACAAAAACTTACTAATGCTTTCTCATAGTACGGTTCAAAATTCTATGATTATTTTTATCCTGTAACAATCTCATTTTCAGAAAATTACGTATGTTTTTATAGAAAATAAAGGCTCTGAGAATCAAATAAAAGTTTAATTTGTTGGTTTGAGTCTTGAATTTTAAATTCTCAAATATCCTCAAAACACGAAAGTATAATGCCATTTCTGATTTTCATTTTTATTATATTATCTTGTAGTTCTGAAAAATCTGACAAGCATTTAGGCATCAATATGGCAAAATCTAACCAACCTACTCGAACATTTTTAGCACTTGGCGACTCTTACACTATCGGTGAAAGCGTACCCGAAACAGATCGTTGGAGCAGACAACTCATTGATTTACTGAGGAATGACTTTCAAATCACTAAGCATGATATAGTAGCAAGAACGGGTTGGACAACGGATGAACTCATCACGGCTATTGAGGATAAAAATATCACAGAACAGTATGACATGGTTTCATTACTAATTGGTGTGAATAACCAATACCGAGGAGAAAGTACCGAAAAATATCGAACAGAATTTAGAGAATTATTAAAAATAGCCACTCGTTTTGCCAAAAATGACGCTCAAAACGTATTGTTATTGTCCATTCCAGACTGGGGATATTCACCATTTGCGGAAGGAAAAGACAAACAAAAAATTGAGCAAGAAATTGACTTTTTTAATCAAATAGCTAAGGAAGAATGTAAAAAAGTAAATATATCCTTCATTGATATTACTGAGATTACCCGAAAAAATACGGCAACTGCAATGTTTGCTTCCGATGGTTTACACTATTCCGTAAAAATGCACTCGCTTTGGGCAAAGGAAGCATTACAAACCGCTTTGGAAATTTTAAAATAGTCATGTAACTTATTTCTTTTCTAAGAAATTTATCTTCACGGATTTCCCGATTCATCAAATATGTCAGAAATAAAAGCCGACCAAGCTACCCATATTCGTCATGGCGAAGAACTTGACACATATGTCTTAAATCAATATCTTCAATCGCAAATTACTGATTTTGAGGAAATTACAGAAATAAAACAATTTTCGGGAGGTTACTCAAATCTAACCTATTTAATAAGTACCGCTTCCAAAGAATACGTTTTACGTCGTCCACCGTTTGGGGCAAATATCAAGTCAGCTCATGATATGGGGCGTGAATATAAGGTTTTGTCTTTGCTGAAACCACACTATCCAAAAGTACCACAGCCTGTTATTTTTTGTGAAGATGAGTCAGTTATGAACTGTCAATTTTATATGATGGAACGGGTGAATGGCGTGATTTTTAGAGGAAAAGATGCCTCGAAAATGGATATTCCAAGAGATAAGATGCGACAATTATCCGAAAATTTGATTGATAATTTGGCGGATTTACATCTATTGGATATTGAAAAAACGGGTTTGGTCAGTCTCGGAAAACCAGAAGGCTACGTCCTTCGCCAAGTAGAAGGTTGGATAGGAAGGTACGAAAAATCTCAGACGGACGATATTCCTGCGATGGTAGAAACTGCCGCTTGGCTTCGGGCAAATATGCCACGTCCACAAGCATCCGCATTTTTGCATAATGATTACAAATACGATAACGTGTTGCTAAATCCTGACAATATAACTGAAATTATGGGTGTATTAGACTGGGAAATGGCTACCGTGGGCGACCCGCTGATGGACTTGGGGGCGGCACTCGCTTATTGGTGCGAAGAGGAAGACGGACAGTTTCTTAAATCGTTCAATATCACGTGGTTATCGGGCAATTTAACTCGTAAAGAAGTCGTAGAAAGATATGCTCAAAAAACAGGTAGAGACGTTTCTGACATCTTGTTTTACTACGTTTTTGGGTTATACAAAAACATCGTTATCATGCAGCAAATCTATGCCCGCTGGAAAGCAGGATTGACCAAAGACCCCCGTTTTGGTGGTTTAATTTACGGCATTCAAGAATTATCCAAAATGGCAGTTGGGGCGATTGGTCGGGGGAGTTTGTAATTTAACGCTCTTAAATAGTTGTTCGTATTTCGATGCTCGATGTTTGGATATTGACTTATTGATAATTAAACTCACTTAAATACCAAGACACAATTATTTAAGAATTACGATTGATTCGATTTACGATTATTTATCTGATTATCAACAACTTATCCGTAAATCTTAATCGCAGTGGCGAACCAATCGGATTAATCGTAAATAATTTATTCAGAATACTTACCTAATCTTAAAAAACTTTTTAGCATAAACATTTTCCGTTTCATTTACCAGAATGAAATATTGTCCTGTTGGGAGGTTTTGTACAGATAAATTGACATTATTCCAGCCTTTATCCAAGTATAAGTTTTGAATTTCATTCAGCGTTTTTCCACCCATTGTCAATACAGAGATATTTACCTTCCCTGATTTTTTTGCATAAATTTCCACTTTCAGATTATCCTCAACGGGGTTTGGAGAAAGCCGTATTTGCTGGTTATCTTCCTCCGCTTCTATACTTAGTACTTGTGGTTTAATGGTTATTTTCGTAGCAGATGACGTTACTAAACAGCCATCGACATTGGCTACTCTGAGTGAATAATTTCCACTTTCATTCACTGTCAAGCTACTCTGAGTAGCATTCGCAATCACAATATTATCTTTCAACCACTGATAGCTTAGTCCACCAACGGCGGGGGTTGAAAGTATCGTAGTTTTCCCAAAATCAAGCTCTGTACCATTACTTGACTGTACCTGTGGAACATTGGGCAAAGCAATTTTAGCCAATTTTACTTCCGCAGATTCAAGACTATTACAACCATCTACCGCTCTGATGTTTACGGTATAACCTCCCGTTGTTTCTTTGGCGGTTATCTTGGCAGTTCTATCATCAAGGGGAACACCACGAAAATACCAAATAGCTTGCTCACCAGTTTTGAGAGCAACAGTTAATTCTGTTTGTGAACCCTCACAAAATTTGAAATTGGTATTTGAAGTAATGGTGGGCTTAGCAGGAAAAACCGAACAGCTTGCATTAGTATTTAAAAATGTTCTCAAGGTGGCTCTATCGCCAGTGGCTAATCTGAAAGGTTTGGCGAGTTGGGTGATTAATCCATTTCGGATAGTTACAGCCACATTACTTTCGGCTCGTTTAAGATTATGGGTTAAGTAAGCCATCTCATCTTCACTCAAAAGCCTTTCTGAAACCACAATGGTTGCCATGTTAAATTGCTTTTGGCTATCAGCAGCCTCTGGCACCCGTTTCCCCATTTGGGCTATAAAATCGTTGATTGTATAAACGTTGAAATCAGTTTTGGGATAAACTGCTTGCGTAGGATATTTACTTTGGTCTTTGAAAATAATGGCAGGGGTTTTTACTTCTGAGGCTGGTATCAAACCCATCAGATAGAGTTCCCACTCATTAAAAAGTACTTTTTCGGCATCTGTTTGAGCTGATAAACGATAATTATTGCCATCTTCGGTAAATTTTACTTGAAATTGTCCTCCAGCTCCGCCTGTTCCCCCAATACTAATACCCATAATACCACCAGCAATGTTACTGGCAGGCATATGAGGTACGCCATCTTTCAAGAAACTTGTTTTTGCCTGATTAATCCATTGATGCCCCGTCTCATGATTATTTCCGTCATTGATGCCATCAAAAACACTAAGCTGAGGGGCATAATTAAATCCTTTGAGCCTTGCGGCACTACCATACTGCGTACCAGCATCAATATCAGGTACACCAATTCCTTGTACAGAATTTCGCACGTTTGAGTGAAACCGATTATCCACATAACCCGGAACTAAGATAAAATTCAAGAAGTCATAATCATCTCTGTGGTATTTGTAGAACTCTTTCGCTATTGCTTGTTCGTTAGTAAAATTTTTTGAACCCAAATCATCAACAATATTGAAAATATAATCCGTAACTTGGATTTTATCGTTGATTTTACGAATAGTAGGCGTTGGCATAGCTGAAGTACGTAACTCAATGAACAGGTTGAATCGAACTTGCTGAACGCCATTCTCAAAAAAATAAATATAGCCTAATACTTTATCATGATTCCAACCTGAGCTTGGTCTATTCACCGTTAAACTATACACGCCATCATTAGCCGTTTTGTCACCATTCGTACCATTATCTACTAACTTAGTGCGGGTAGAAGCTCCATCAAATTCAAATTCAACTGCTGAAGGCGTACCTACTATAATGACCTCCAATAAAAAACTGACCGTATTGGTATTTACTACCGCTGGTGTTTTGCGGATGGTTTTCACTGTCAAAGCGCTTACACGCAAATTCCGCATTCCAAAATATGGGAGGTCTGCATTACAGTGAACTATCTCAGCACGATTTTGTGATAAGACTAAAGTGCTGCACAACAACAAGGATACAAGTAAATATTTCATGATTTATTACCTAAAAGCAGTTTTGAAAATAACACTTTATTTTAGGAATAAATTTATTAGAAAACTTGAATGAGTTTTATTTATAAATGGATAATTTAGTATATGGTCATCCGCTGCTTCATCCTAAGTAAAAAGGTATCGATAAGACAGTGAATAATTAAAACCAGCCACTTACACAGCCTCTCATCCACTAACCTTAGTCAATTTATTATGGAACTGTAAACTATTTGGTAAATAATTGCTGACGAGGTTGCTTAACCGTCGTCAGGGTTAGTTTATTGACCCTGACGGCGGTTGAAAATCCCGTCAGCGGTTAATCTTTGATATTTTTTTAAACTGTGTCAAATTCTTTATAAGTATTCAGCATAAATTATTTACGATTAATTCGAGTGGTTCGCCACTGCGATTAAGATTTACAAATAAATTATTGATAATCAGATAAATAATCGTAAATCGAATCAATCATAATTCTTAAATAATTGCGTCTTGGTACTTAATTCCGATTAATTATAGACAATTACTGACTTACCCAAAACTCAGCTTCTTTTATTAACATTAGTGCCATTCCAGCTACTATCCCCGAAAGAACCAAGTTCCAATCATGCTTTTTCACTCGTAAAATATCTAACATGAAACTACTAATCATTAGTATAACAAGTACAATCAATAACTGCCCTAACTCTAAGCCAATATTGAATGCCAATAAGGGTTGCCAAATACTTTGTTCCTTGCCCAAAAGACTTCTTAGGTAATTTGAAAAACCCATTCCATGAATCAATCCAAAAATTACCGCCATAGGATAACGAAAAACAGAGGGCTTTTCAATCTCGTAGGAATATTGGGTGGATTGATGAAAAAAATTAATGATACAAGTCAAAACAATCGTAACGGGGATTAATAACTCTACCAATTGGGTACTATAAGTAATCAGATTGAGCGTTGCTAAAGCTAAGGTAATCGAATGCCCTACTGTAAAAGCAGTAACTAACAAGGCTACTTTTTTCCAATCTTTTAAACGATAAATAGCACAAAGAGCAATAACGAAGAGAATGTGGTCATAGCCATTTATATCTGTAATGTGCTGAAAACCAAGTGGTAAATAAATTTCAAAGTCAGACATTTATTTAGTGAATAATGAATAATCAATAGTTTTTTAGAATACCCTCTTGAACAAGGATACAAATAAGTAAATTACTTAAAGAGTATTTTCTTTTTAAGACTCTCCATCAATTGAGCATATTTACAAAAATACGATTTTCTCATTTATATTTATTATTTTAAAATGGCATTATTCAACGAATAAATTGTAATTTACAATCTTTATTTATTTCATCAATCATTCATTACATCATTCTCTTATTGTAAGATATGAAACCTGATTATATCATTATCGGAGCTGGTTCGGCGGGTTGTGTACTGGCAAATCGTCTTTCTGAAAATCCTAATGTCAATGTTTTATTGCTCGAAGCAGGTGGTAAGGACTCAAGCATGAATATTCATATTCCTGCGGCATATTCAAAACTCAATTATGATAAGGCACTCAACTGGGATTTTTTTACTGAACCACAAAAGCACGTCAAAAATCGTAGAATGTACCAACCCCGAGGAAAAACATTGGGGGGTAGTTCTTCCATTAATTGCATGGCATACATTCGGGGCAATAAAGAAAATTACAACGATTGGGAACGTTGGGGCAATACAGGCTGGAACTACGAAGCCATGTTACCGTATTTTAGGAAATCAGAAAACAATCAACAATTCTACAATGAATTTCATGGCAGAAATGGTTTGTTGAATGTTACGCACAATATACACATAACACCCTTGGCTGAGGCTTTCGTACAGGCAAATATTGAATGTGGAATACCTGAAAATCAGGATTTTAATGGTAGTACGCAAGAAGGAGCGGGTAAGTTTCAATTTACTATCAAAGATGCCAAAAGACATTCAACGGCTTCGGCTTTTTTAGTCCCTGCCTTGAAACGTGATAATTTAAGAGTGATTACCAATGCCTTGACCAAAGCATTAATTATTGAAAATGACCATGTTATTGGAGTAGAGTTTATCAAAAATAAGTCAGGAACAACCGAAAAGGTTTATGCACAAAAAGAAGTGATTTTATCGGCAGGAGCTTTTCAAAGCCCACAGATTTTGATGCTATCGGGCATTGGTGATGCCAATTATCTCAAACAATTTAAGATTCATAGTCGAGTAGATTTGAAAGGGGTAGGACAAAACCTATCTGACCATCTATTTGCCAACATGAATGTTTTTTGCAATCAACGGCTTACTTACAATAATGCCGAACGCTTCCCCTGGGTGCTTGGCAACGCATTTCAATATTTCATACAGAAAAAAGGTCCGTTAAGTTCAAGTCCGTTGGAAGCCTGTTCATTTTTCAAAACAAATCCAGCACTCGACCGCCCCGATATTCAATTCCACTTTGCTCCTGTTATGGGTGAAGACATCCATGATTTAGCTAAATTGCCCAAAACCGAAGGCTTTACGATACTTCCCACTTTGCTCAATCCCAAAAGTAGAGGATACGTGGGTTTACACTCCAACAAAGCTACAGATGCTCCTCTGATTGACCCTCAGTACTTTTCGGATGCTGCTGGTGAAGATTTAGCAACGCTCCTGAAAGGCGTAAAAAAAGCTAAAGAGGTTTTGCTGTCGGATGCCTTTGCCCCTTTCAGAAAAGAAAATAGTTTAAATTTTCCTAAAAATTCAGATACTGATGATGCCTTGATAGAACATATTTTGAACCAATGTGAAACAGTGTACCACCCCTGCGGTACTTGTAAAATGGGTATTGATGATTGGGCAGTGGTTAGTCCAGAGTCCTTAAAAGTTAAAGGTATTGAAGGATTGAGAGTGGTAGATGCTTCGGTAATTCCGATGGTCATTTCAGGCAATACCAATGCTCCTGTAATTGCCGTAGCTGAAAAAGCAGCTGATTTAATTTTAGGATAATCTACGGTTAAAATTAGCTTTAAAAGTCAAAAACCTGTCTCTTATTTTCTTCTTTCATCAAAATTATTTAGTTATAGTTATAAAGTTGATTTTATAATTATAACTAAATAAAATATAGTAAAACTCATTATTTTTTAAATATTAGTGGCTATTTTCATCAGCGTATAGTTACTACCGAAAGTATTTTATTCTTCTGTTTATCAAGCAATTACAAAAAAATATATTTCCTTATTTTTCCACATTTTCTACACAAAAGCTATTCTAAATGAATCTTTCAGGTATAATTTCTTCATTTTTTTCAGTAAATTCTAATATGTTTTTAATAAACTAAATCATGATTTCGACAGTTTAATTACTAATATTGTCCCCATTTTCTATACATTTTAATTAAAGTCAACAATTAAAAACCAAATAAAATAGTATCATGAACAAAAGACTACTAATGATTATTGGGCTGTTATTCGTAACAACGCTTCAAATAATCGCACAGGACAGAGTTATCTCAGGGAAGGTTGTTTCCTCTGATGATGGGTCTCCCCTTCCTGGTGTTAGCGTTTCGGTTAAGGGAACTACCAAAGGTACAACTACTGGTAGTGATGGAACATACAAAATTAATGTTGCAGGACAACCCACTTTGACATTTTCATTTGTAGGTTTCCAGAAAATGGACGTTTCGACAGGTACAAAATCAGTCATCAATGTCACATTAAAAAGTGAAAATGCCGATTTAGAAGAGGTTGTAGTAATTGGTTATGGCGTTCAGAAAAAGTCAAAACTAACATCTTCTATTTCAAGTGTGAATGGTAAAGATATTGCCAACCTAACTACTCCAAGTTTCGACCAACAGTTGGCAGGTAGAGCAGCAGGTGTACAAGTAACCGTAGGTAGTGGTATTGTAGGACAAGCTCCTCGTATTCGTATTCGTGGTACCAACTCAATCACTTCTGGTGGTTCGCCGTTAATTGTTGTTGATGGTGTGCCTGCATTAGATGGAAACCAAAGTGCCGCTACACCAACCAACCCATTAGCTGATATTAATCCAAATGACATTGAGTCTATGGAGATTTTGAAAGATGGTGCGGCTACTGCTATTTATGGTTCAAGAGCTACCAATGGTGTAATTTTGATTACTACCAAAAAAGGGAAGAAAGGAACTCCGATGAAAGTAAACTTTGATGTACAGTACGGTGTTACCAACCCGATTAACCGTTTAGATTTATTAAATGCTAATCAATTTGTAGAAATTGCCAATGAGAAGTTGAGAAATGCGGGTGGTACAGACCAAGCATTTATGGATGCTAACAACACCAATACTGATTGGCAAAGTATTATTCTTCGTCAGGGAATTGCCCAAAACTATAATATGAGCTTTAGTGGTGGAGCTGAAAAAACAAACTATTACTTCTCTTTAGGGTATAGCAATCAGGAAGGGGCAATTGCTTCAAACGGACAAAAACGTTATAACTTCACGTCAAATTTAGACCATAATTTCAACAAAGTTATTTCAGTAGGAACAAAATTACAGATTACTCGCACTGAGAATAATGGTTTGAACACTGGTTCTAATGCTCTTTCTGGAAACTTGACGGGAGCTGCTCGTTTATTTCCTAATGTACCTATCTATGATACCAACAACGCCACAGGATTTAATATTTCGCCCGATGGTGCGGTATTAGGGCAAGGAGCAAACAGACGTAACATTGACAACAACTATACAAATATTGCCTTTGTGTTGGCTAATAATCAATTTAGAGCTCAAATCGGACGTGCGTTATCAACTACTTATCTACAAATTACACCATTTGAAGGATTGACGTTGAAATCGATGATTGGTCTTGATTACACGGATGTTCGTAGTTTTTCTTCTACTGACCCACGTCATGGTGATGGGCGTGGAGCAAACGGGAACTTAACACAAACTTCCAGAAATGTTACTCGTTGGAACTGGCAAAATACAGCCAATTACTTAAAAGATTTCGGTAAACACTCTGTAAATGCTACGATAGGCACTGAATATCAACAACAAAAAGTGTCTTCTTTCTCAGCTAACGCTGCCAACTTCTCAGACAGATTCTTCCAACAAGAAAATATTATCTCAGGAAGTTTCTCGGTACCAACTGTTACTGGTGGAGGCGTAAATAATGGATTTGATTCTTATTTCGGGCGTGTTCTATATGATTATGATAATAAGTATTACTTAACATTCTCGGCTCGTAACGACGGACTTTCAGATTTACCTGCAGCCAGCAGAAGAGGTAATTTCTTTGGTGGGTCATTGGCTTACAAAGTATCTAACGAAAATTTTTATAAAAACTCAGGTTTAGCTAAAATTATTAATGATATTAAGGTCAGAGGTAGTTATGCTCAAGTTGGAAACGTAGCTATTGGAGATTTCCCTTACATTGGTTTGTTCGGTGCAGCACAATATGCTTCACAAAATGGTATTGGATTTACACAAGCAGGTAATTCAGGCTTGAAATGGGAATCAAGTACGCAATCTAACTACGGTATTGATTTAGGATTTTTAGATAGTAAAATCATCTTCTCGGCTGAATATTACAACAACGATGTATCTGATTTGATTTTGGCAGCTCCAACGGCTCCGTCATTGGGTGTACCAAACAACTCAATTTCTAAAAACGTTGGTTCGTTGTACAATCGTGGTTTTGAATTCAATTTATCTATTGAAGCTCTTAAAAAGAATGATTTTAGTTGGGATGTTAATCTAAATTTCTCAACGCAAGAAAACAGAGTAACAGGTTTGAATAAAGGCATTGATGGTAAAGACCAACCTATTTTCCCACAAGGTTCACCATATCACATTATCAGAGTGGGCGAACCCGTTGCATCTTTATACGGATACCAAACTGCTGGTGTAAACCCATCAAACGGTTTCCCATTATTCGTGAAGGGAGATGGTAGAATTGTACAAAGAAATGTAAACTCGGGTGCTTATTCTTTCTATGATGCTGCCAACCCAAGTGTAACTACTAATACAACGGGGGCTGCTTTATTATCAGCTGATGTTGCTGACGGTGGAGATCGTAGAGTTCTTGGCAACACTAACCCAACTTGGTTTGGTGGTTTTACTAATTCTTTCAAATACAAAGGATTTGATTTAGAGATTTTCACCCGTTTTTCAGGTGGTAACTACATTATGAACGTGACTCGCCAAGAAACATTATTGAACCAAGACTTCAATAACAATGGAGCTGAAATCTTGAACCGCTGGACAAGAGAAGGACAAATTACGGAAGTTCCTAAAATGGTACTTAATAATGGTAACATCATCAACTTAGCAGGAAATGCTACCAGCCGTTTTGTTGAAAAAGGTGATTTTATCAGAATCCAAAATATTATTTTAGGTTACAATATTCCTAAAAATATCTTGACTAAAGCCAATATTGGTATTAATAGTGTACGTGTTTTCGGGCAAGTACAAAATGCCTTTACTTTCACCAGTTATAAAGGTTTAGACCCTGAACTAAATGCTAACGGAAACGTAAACCAAACGTTTGGTCTTGATTTTAATACTAACCCACAATTCAGAGTGGTTACTTTCGGCTTAAACGTAGGATTTTAACATCATCAACATTTAAAGATAACATAATGAGAATTATATCATATAAAAATATTATTGCCCTCGGTACAATCTTGACGTTGGCAACGGCTTGTGAGGTTACAGACCTCCAGCCTATTGATGCTCTTTCCGAATCAACGGCTTATCAAACACCCGAAAGAATTGAATTAGCAGTGGCGGGTGTGTATGACGGAGCACAATCTGGATTTTACGCTGGTAACGTTGTGCGTGGTTATCCTTTCGGAGCTGCACACCTACAACAAGGTGATTGCCGTGGTGAGGACATGGTGAGTGTAGCAGCATTTTATGGTATCACTTATGATGGTACTTACGACGCAACTACTCCAAACAATGGTTTTTACTGGCAAACTACTTATGCCATGATTAACCGTGCCAATGTAGTAATTGATGGTATTCGTAAAGCACCTACCAATAGTGCATTGACAGAGGCCGTAAAAAATTCTTACGAAGGTGAATTACGTTTATTAAGAGCTATGGGACATTTCTACCTATTAGCTAATTTTGCTCGTCCTTTTGGTGATAACCCTACAGCAGCAGCAGGAGGAGTTCCTTATCGTGAACAACCTGTGGGTACAAGTACGGGGGTTTCAGTGGATGAAGCATCAAAACAAGGCAGAAATACCGTAGCAGAATGTTATGAAAAAATGTTGGCTGATTTAGACTTTGCCGAAGCAAACCTCCCTGCAACTCGTGCCAGAAATGGTATTACCCGTGCTACAAAAGGAGCTGCCATTGCTTTAAAAACTCGTATTCGTTTACATCAAAATAATTGGGCGGCTGTTATTACCGAAGCTAACAAATTAGTACCTACTACTGGAAACTTGGTAAGCCCAATCGGTAACTATACGCTTACTCCTACGCCAATGGGACCATTCGGTACGGCTAATAAAAGTAACGTTGAATCCATCTTCTCTATCGAAAACAATGATGTTGATAACGGTGGTGTAAATGGTGCAGGACCAACCATGTACACTTCATCAGTAGGTGGTGGACGTGGCATTGTGGGTATCAGCCCACTTATCTGGAATCAACCGTTCTTCCCTGCCGATGATTTCCGTAAATCATCGGCTATGGTACAGCAAGATGGTGCTACCTCTCCGGGGCGTGGGGCTATGTTTAGTAGAAAATATAGCGACCCAACTGCTCGTACTGATAATGCTCCTATTATCCGTTATGCTGAAGTATTGTTGAATGCTGCCGAAGCCATTGCACGTACCAGTACAGGCGTAGATGCCAGAGCATTAGCGTTGTTGAATGCTGTTAGAAATAGAGCTGTACCAGCAGGACCAAACCGCTATACTGCCGAAAGTTTCACCACAAATCAGCAATTGGTACAAGCTATTCTAAATGAGCGTAGAATCGAGTTTTTAGCAGAAGGAATACGCTGGTTGGATATTCACCGTTTGGCAACTGATAATACATTCGGAACAAGAGGTATTCCTGCTAAAGCGAGCCGTACTCTTACTTTCACTAATTTGTATACCAATAATCCTGCTACTACCTATACCATGTTGGCAGCTATTCCGTATGCAAATTTCAGATTTATCTGGCCTCTTCCAATCGAAGAAATTAACAACAACCCTACTTTGAAAAATCAACAAAATCCGGGTTGGTAATAGTTTCTATAGACATTTCGTTCATAAATAAAATTGGTCTATGAAGGTTTTCATAGACCAATTTTATTTATATCTATTTACAATGTGAAAACCAAAAAATTGATGTATCAACATAAAAAAGTTGCCCAGACGGAAACCATCTGGGCAATCTTAGTAAATAGTTCTACACCTATTAAGTGCGAAGATACGCAATTTTTATATGTCATGTCAAGCATTTTTGTATAAAATTTTATGATTATACGTTAAACGTGGATATTAAGGTAATAAAGGCATATATTATTTATTTTATGGTTAATTTTGTACACCAAATTTTTACTCGTGAAAGCCATAGAACAACATCTTTCTCTCATTTTAAATCAACGAAAAGAACAGTCTCTTTTTCGTACTTTAAGGTCCAAAGAAAATTTGGTCGATTTTTGTTCCAACGATTATCTCGGATTTTCTAAAAAAATTAAGTTAAATTCTGAATATTTAATATTTCCTTCGGGAGCTACTGGTTCTCGGCTATTGGCTGGCAACACGCAATTCATTGAAGACTTAGAGCAAGAAATTGCTGATTTTCACGGGGCAGAAGCAGGGCTAATTTTCAATTCTGGTTACGATGCCAACGTGGGCATTTTATCGTGTCTTCCGCAAAAAAATGACCTACTTCTTACCGACGAACTCATCCACGCCAGTATGATTGACGGAGCCAGATTGAGCTACGCCACAAGGTATAAATTTAGGCATAACGATACAGAAGATTTGGAGAAGAAGTTATCTTTAGAAAATCCTAATCATAGTTACGTAGCAATAGAATCGGTTTACTCGATGGATGGTGATACGGCAAAACTAACGGAGATTGTAAACCTCTGTGAAAAATACGGAGCTAATCTCATTGTGGACGAAGCCCACGCTACTGGTGTTTTTGGCAAAGACGGAAAAGGCTTAGTCAATGAATTGCAATTACAGCATAAGGTCTTTGCTCGAATTATAACTTTTGGTAAAGCATTAGGATGCCACGGTGCTATCATACTGGGTAGTAAAAACTTGCGGGATTATCTCATTAATTTTGCTCGTTCATTTATCTATTCCACTGCTGCTCCCCAACATACACATCAGAGCGTAAAACAAGCGTATCAATTATTGAAATCTCCTGATTTTTCAAACGAACGCTTACACCAACTCGTAAGATTTTTCAAAAAACAAGCTCAATGTATTTCGGGTTTAACATTCATAGAAAGTCATTCGGCAATTCAATGTATTATCATATCTGGTAATGAACATTGTCGATTAGTAGCTCATCAATTGCAAAAAAAGGGGTTAGATATTCGTCCGATTGTATCTCCAACGGTACCCAAAGGAAAAGAAAGATTACGCATTTGTTTACACTCGTACAACACAGAGGAAGAAATCTCTCAAATTTTTGAAGTATTAAAAACGTTAATATGAAACAACAATATATTGTAGCTGGCATAGGAACAGAAATAGGTAAAACATTTATTTCCAGTATTTTGGTAGAGGCTTTACAAGCAGATTATTGGAAACCAGTACAATCGGGTGCTTTAGATTTTACTGATTCTGACACCG
Organism: Arcicella sp.; assembly: GCA_025454855.1. Taxonomy (GTDB): domain Bacteria; phylum Bacteroidota; class Bacteroidia; order Cytophagales; family Spirosomataceae; genus Arcicella. The sequence continues at coordinate 39 of JALONS010000033.1, read as the reverse complement.
TAAAAAGTCTCATCACCAACACAAAAACGGTTTTTCATC
>JALONS010000265.1 GCA_025454855.1 Arcicella sp. | reverse complement strand
TAAAAAAGTAACCCCCAATCATCCTCGGTTGATTTCTACGGCAAGATTTACCTCAACGGGTGATGGAATTATTGTTGCTCAGTCCATTGGAGCAAAGTTCAAAGGTGCAGAAATGCACAATTCAACTTTGGGAGGAATTGAGCTTGAACCACTTTCTGGTCGGACTGATTTTTGGAAACTGTGGGTAAGAGTTTCTAATTCGGTTGATAGAAAGCCCCGTGAGATTTATGTAAATGAGCAAGCGGAAAGGTTTATGAATGAGGATGAACCAAACCCCGATGTTCGAGAGAAAATTGTTCATCAACAAAGCGGAAGACGATTTTGGTTGATTTTTGATGAAACAGCTTTAATGGCAGGTGCTTCTATTATCCCACAGTGGACGCAGGAGCAAATTAAGTTAGAAGCTGAAAATGGAAAAGCCATCTGGAAAGCAGATAACATTGAAGATTTAGCGGTAAAAATAGGATTAGACAGTAATAGTTTGTATCGAACGGTCGTTCAATTTAATAAATTTTGTGAACAAGGAACAGATAACTTATTTAATCGAAATCTTTCAGAACCTGATAGTGTTTTCCCAGTAAGAAATGCTCCTTTTTACGCCATTCTTACCTATGCGTATTCATTGATAACCTTTGGAGGTTTAGCTACCAATGAACATTTACAGGTGTTGAATAATAATGATGAAGCAATCGAAGGACTTTACGCAGCGGGTGAAATATTGGGTGTTGCAGCTACCAGCGGAGATGCTTTTTGTGGAGGAATGGTACTAACTCCTGCACTCAGTTTTGGAAAATTTTTAGGAGAAAAATTGTAGCTTCGATGTTTGGAAGGGGTATCAAATATTGAGGTCCGAACGTCGAAAAACAAAAATTGAACATTGTGATAATAGAAGAACAAGGTCCACGTGATGGTTTTCAGGTGGAAGCAATACAAATCCCTACCGAATTAAAAATTAAGTGGATTGAAGATGCGGTTAGTGCAGGGGTAAAAAGGGTTCAAATGTCATCATTTGTACATCCTAAATTAGTACCACAAATGGCAGATGCTGAGGCTGTATGTGCAGGGGTTTCAAAACAAAGTGGTGTAGTTTACAGTGGGTTAGTGCTAAATGTAAAAGGTGTAGAAAGAGCGGTAAAAGCGGGTCTAACACACGTAGCGATATCTATGTCGGCGAGTGATACCCATAGTCGTAAAAATGCCAATAAGTCCCTATCAGAGGCGTTGGTTGAGTTTTCGGAAATGGCAAAAATTGCTAAAGAAGCAGGTTTAGTTGTCAGAGCTGGCATTCAATGTGCTTTTGGGTGTAGGTATGAGGGAAATATTTCAGAAGAGTACGTATTAGAATTAGTTAAAAAACACCTTGACTTAGGTATTGACGAACTATCATTAGCCGATTCTACGGGTATGGCAAACCCAGTTCAGGTAAAAAGAATCATAAATCAGGTGGTGCCATTGGCAAGAAATTTGCCAATCTTCTTACATTTGCACGATACCGAAGGAAAAGGTATTGCTAATATGTTAGCCGCTATTGATTGCGGTGTTAACCATTTTGATACGGCATTCGGTGGTTTAGGTGGTTGCCCTTTCATTAAAGGTGCAACGGGAAATATAGCTACTGAAGATGTAGTACACTGCTTAGAACAAATGGGCTACGAAACACACATCAATAATCAAAAGATGATTGCTTTAGCCAAAGAAGTAGAGGCTTTCCTCGGAAGAAAGCTACCTGGGAAGGTAAAAGAAGTTGTGAGTTTTGATTAGTTGGTTTATTGTGCTAATTCAATCATTCTGTCACTCAATTATTCCACCATTAAATATGACTATCGTAGAGAAAATCTTATCATCCCATAGTGGTAAAGCAGTGTATGCTGGCGAACTCACCATTGTTTCAGTTGATGGTATTATGGCTTCTGATACTACTGCACCATACGCCATCAAATCTTTCCAGTCAATGGACGGAAAAACCCTTTGGGATAGTGAGAAATGTACTTTTGTAATCGACCATGCTTCACCCGCTCCAACTGAAAAAATTGCCAATCTACATAAATTCATGCGAGATTTTGCCATAGAGCAAAATATTCGTGTTTTTGACATTGGAGAGGGAATTTGTCATCAACTAATTGTAGAAAAAGACTTAGTAAAACCTGGTCAAGTATTCATCGGGGCAGATTCACACACCTGTACTTACGGAGCATTGAACGCATTCTCTACGGGAGTAGGTTCATCTGATTTAGCAGCGGTGATGCTTACGGGTAAAATCTGGCTTAAAGTCCCCGAAACTATCAAAGTAACCTACAAAGGAACATTACCAGATGGAGTAGTGGCGAAGGATTTGATTTTGGCTTTGGGCAAAATCTTGGGAATTGACGGGGCAACTTACCAAACGATTGAATTTCATGGTGAGGTAGTTGAAAAGTTGAGTTTATCCAACCGAATGACAATGGCTAATATGGTTATTGAAATGGGAGCTAAGGCAGGTATTTTTACACCCATCGGTTTGGATTTACCTTACGAATGGACGGCAACCTATGCGGATGATAATGCAAAATACAGTAGAGAAATTGAGATTGATGTTTCTAACATGACTTCTAAGATTTCGATGCCCAACTCACCAGATAATGTTTTTGATATTGCCGAAGCCGTTGGTACACCCATTCAATATGCCTTCATTGGAACTTGTACCAATGGAAGATTAGACGATTTACAACAAGCGGCTGAAATTTTAAGAGGGGAAAAAATAGCGAGTTCAGTGAGACTTTTAATTGCTCCTGCGTCTAAAAATGTGTTCATTGAAGCCATCAAAGATGGTACTGCCCAGATACTAATGGAGGCTGGTGCTACTTTCTTACCTTCGGGTTGTGGACCATGTGTTGGTACGCATTTGGGTGTTCCTGGGGATGATGAAACTGTTATTTCTGCTGGGAATCGGAATTTTAGAGGTAGAATGGGAAATCCAAACGCCAAAGTTTATTTAAGCTCTCCAGCCGTAGTAGCTAAATCAGCTTTAAAAGGAGAAATTTCTGCTTTGTAAAATTGTTTTTTGAGGAAAACTCACGTCAAATAACAATTTTTTTGATTAGATTTGTGAAATAACACACTGATTTATTATTTCGAAATTATAATTTTCATTAATTTGGTCTAATAAATATGTAAAATTATGAAAATCCGCCACTATATAATCCTTATAAAATATACTAACTCAGTCATGAAATTGTGCAAATTTCTTCCATTCATCTTACTCTTGCTTCTCTGTAATTTAGGAAATGCTCAATATTTAGAACTTTCTCCCGAAAAAGCACCCCTTAATTGGTTTAATCTTGATTACACTGAAAACGGTGTGAGGGGCATCAGTACCGAAAGAGCATACCGTGAGTTTTTGAACAATAAAACCTCCAAATCTGTATTAGTTGCCATTATTGATTCTGGTATTGATATTAACCATGAAGATTTGGTTGATAACATTTGGGTTAATACTCGTGAAATTCCCAATAATGGGATTGATGATGATGGAAATGGGTATGTTGATGACATCAATGGATGGGATTTCTTAGGAGGGAAAGACGGCACTGATATTGCCCGTGAAACAATGGAAGTTACTCGTGAGTATGCTCGCTTAAAGAAGATTTATCAATACATCCAAGATATTGCCAGCCTTTCGCCTGCGATGAAAGCGGAGTATGATTTGTATAAAAAATATAAAGCAAAATACGAAGCGAAGGTACAAGAACTACAAGAGCAAGGACCTTTCGTGATTAAACTATACGAAAAATATATTGATTCTAAGCTCATCTTATCGTCGCATCTTAAAGTTCGTGACGTAACGAAAGAAGACCTCAATAAAATCACGGTTAAAGACCCCGATGAAGTAAGAAAAGCTAAACGAGTTTTTGAGCTTTTGGAACAAATTGGACAAGACGAAGATAAGTTGAAGGAAGCCTACGAGTATTACGATGCTCAGTTTAAGTTTGGCATCAATCTTTCGTTTAATCCAAGAGGGATTGTTGGTGATGATGTTGAAAATGTGAATGACCGAGACTACGGTAACAACGAAGTAAAAGGTCCTGACGCTCGTCATGGTACGCACGTCGCAGGTATCGTTGCCGCTAATCGTAATAATTCTTTAGGTATTGCTGGGGTAGCCAATAACGTGAAAATTATGGCAATTAGAGCCGTTCCAGAAGGGGATGAAAGAGATAAAGATGTGGCAAATGCTATCAGGTACGCAGTTGATAACGGAGCCAAAATAATTAATATGAGTTTTGGTAAATCGGTATCGCCCCAAAAACAAGCAGTGGATGAAGCAGTACGATACGCACAGTCGAAAGGTGTTTTGTTAATCCATGCGGCGGGCAATGAGAACGAAAATATCGACATTAGTGACAATTACCCTTCAAAGAAATTTGCGGATGGGAAAATGGCAGAGAATTGGCTGGAAGTAGGAGCAACTTCTTGGATGCAACCGCCAAGTGCCGTAGCCGAGTTCTCGAATTACGGACATAAGACGGTGGATGTTTTTGCACCTGGGGTAGATTTGAAATCAACGGTAGTTGGGTCGCAATATGAAGATTTGAGTGGTACAAGCATGGCTGCACCCGTAGTTACAGGTTTAGCGGCAATGTTAATGTCTTATTATCCAGATTTTGACTACCGTAAAATCAAACAAATTATCCTAAATTCATCTACTAAACTGAGCAAATTAAAAGTTAGTCAGCCAGGTACAGGTGAATTAGTGGATTTTAGCTTGTTGTCATCCAGTGGAGGTATCGTGAATGCTTATGAAGCTGTGAAATTGGCAGAGCAAGAAATGAAATTCTTAACCAAAAAATAGAATGACATTTGTTTACGGAGATAATATCGACACTGACCGTATCATTGCGGGTAAATATACCAAAACGCTTGATATGAATACCCTTGTCGAACACGTTTTGGAGGATTTAGACCCAACATTTAAAAATAAAGTTCAACAAGGAGACTATTTAGTAGGAGGGTATAATTTTGGTTGTGGGTCATCACGTGAGCAAGCACCCATTGCCCTTAAATTATCAGGCGTTTCGGTGGTATTAGCCAAATCATTTGCCAGAATTTTCTTTAGAAACGCCATTAACATCGGACTCCCTGTTTTAGAAATACAAAATCATGACATTGAATCAGGTGATGAAATAAAGGTTGATTTGCTGACTGGCGAGGTGAAAAATATTACAAAAAGTAAATCCTATTTTGCTGCCCCAATGCCCAAAGTAATGATTGATATTTTGAAAGAGGGCGGATTAGCCAATTATCTAAAAAAATACGGTGATTATCAGCTTTAATACGGAAAGTTTAATGGTTCGATAGCCGTTAGTTAAATATCCAAATAAATATTCAAATACGATTGTCTTGAAAGGAGATAATCGTATTTTTGTTTTTAACAGTAATCACAAAGATTTTTACTCTTTTTTGATATACATTTTCATTGACTCTCTTTGAAATTTTCTATAAATCCAAAATCCACGAATGAATTTACCTTTACAAAACCTAAAAGTTCTTGAATTCACACACGCCGTTATGGGACCCGCCGCAGGCTTAATCTTGGCAGATTTAGGGGCGGAGGTTATTCATATCGAACCTTTAGAAGGCGATTCTACTCGCCGACTCAAAGGCTTTGGCATCGGCTACCATTCCTTTTATAATCGAAATAAGAAGAGTCTTGCCATTGATATAAAGTCGGAAAAAGGAAAAGAAATTATCCTTAAAATGGTAGAATCAGCGGATATTTTGGTTGAAAATTTTGGACCTGGAACCATGGAAAGATTGGGTTATGGTTACGAAGCCTTAAACAAAATAAACCCTAAATTAGTCTATTGTGCCTTGAAAGGTTTTCTGTCTGGACCTTACGAAAAACGCCATGCCATGGATGAGGTTGTACAAATGATGGGTGGTTTGGCGTACATGACTGGACCCGTTGGACAGCCGCTTCGGGCTGGAACATCGGTTATTGATATTACAGGGGGAATGTTTGGGGTAATTGGTATATTATCAGCTATTTACGAACGACAAATTACTGGAAAAGGAAAATTTGTTAAATCTGCGTTGTTTGAAACTACCGCATTTTTGATGGGGCAACACATGGC
>JALONS010000264.1 GCA_025454855.1 Arcicella sp. | reverse complement strand
AAGCCGTTTAATTTTTGTGAATTAATCGCAGGGTCAGAAGGGACGCTTTGTTTTCTAACCGAAATTAAACTTCATGTTAATGATATGCCTCCGCCCGAAATCGGTTTGGTATGTGGGCATTATAACACCGTTGATGAATCATTAAGAGCCAACTTAATTGCCCTCAAATATAAACCTTCCGCCTCGGAACTAATAGACCACTATATTCTGGAGTGTACCAAAGCCAACAAAGAACATAGTCAAAATCGTTTCTTTGTACAAGGCGACCCCGGAGCGATTTTAGTAGTTGAATTAAGAGCTGACACTCGTGAAGAAATAGAGGAAAAAGCTAAAGCAATGGAAGCCGAAATGAGAGCGGCGGGATTGGGTTATCATTTTCCAGTCATATACGGAGCTGATACCAAAAGAGTTTGGGACTTGCGTAAAGCAGGATTAGGGCTTTTATCAAACCTCCCCGGTGATGAAAAGGCAGTAGCTGTTATTGAAGATACGGCGGTGGATGTAAATGATTTGCCTGATTTTATCCGAGAGTTCAATGAAATTTTAGCTAAAAATAATTTGTACTGCGTGCATTACGCTCATGCGGGTTCGGGCGAGATACACCTTCGCCCTATTATTAATCTTAAAACCGTTGAGGGAAATAAACAATTTAGATTGATTGCGGAAGAGATTGCAACATTGGTTAAGAAATATAATGGTTCGCTTTCGGGTGAACACGGGGACGGACGTTTGCGAGGCGAATTTATCAAACAGATGGTTGGAGAACACAATTATCAACTGATGAAAGAGGTAAAACGCATCTGGGACCCTTACAATATTTTCAATCCGAACAAGGTGGTAGATACACCTCCGATGGATACTTTTTTAAGATATACCCCCGGACAGCAAACACCTGAGTTTAAAACAACTTTCCGATTTACCGACCAAAACATTCTTCAACACGCTGAACAATGTAATGGTTCGGGTGATTGTAGGAAGACGCACCTTTCGGGCGGAACGATGTGTCCGTCGTACATGGCAACTCGGAATGAAAAAGAAACTACTCGGGCAAGAGCCTTTATGTTTAGCTTGTAAAGGTTGTAAATCTGACTGCCCATCGAACGTGGACGTAGCCAAACTAAAAATGGAATTTTTACACCAATATTACAAAGAAAACGGTGTACCAATCAGAAGTCGTTTGGTTGGGAATTTTGCTAAACTATCTGGTCTTTTCTCTTATATTCCTTGGGCTTATAACTTAGTTTTTGACACCCCTGCTTTGCGTAGAATTGCTAATAATATCGTTGGATTTCACCCCGACAGAACGATGCCTTTATTAGCCAAGAAGACATTTATGAAAAGCTATCGGCAGTCGTTAGTAGGTAATCAACAGTTGAAAGCTGAAAGTCAAAAGGCGAAAACCGTTTATCTGTTTGTTGATGAATTTACCAATTACAATGACGTTGAAATTGGTATTAAGGCGGTGAAATTACTGAACCGTTTGGGCTATGAGGTTATTGTACCCGAACACGTAGAATCGGGTCGTCCGCAATTATCTAAAGGTCTTTTGAATGATGCCAAAAAATTAGCAAATCAAAACGTTAGTTTATTAAAAAAAGTGGTTTCGGAGGAAATTCCATTGGTTGGTATTGAGCCTTCGGCTATCCTAACTTTCCGAGATGAATATCCTGATTTAGTAGATGAGCATTTGCTGGAAGACGCTAAAAATTTAGCTAAAAATGTCTTCATGATGGAAGAATTTATTGCGAAAGAAATTGATGCCAAACGTATTTTGAAAAGTGCCTTTACTACTGAAAAAAGATTAGTAAAATTACACGGACACTGCCAACAAAAATCACTGTCAAGTTTAGTACCTGCAAAGAAAAGTCTTTCATTACCAGCCAATTACGAAGTACAAATTATTCCTTCGGGCTGTTGTGGCATGGCGGGTTCGTTTGTCGTCAGCAAGCTGACGATGTGATTATTGCCGCTTCAGGAACGAGTTGTCGTCACCAAATTCATGATGGTACAGGGCGAACCGCTAAACACGCTGTGGAGATTTTGTATGAGGCATTGGTGTAAGGCATCTACGACAAATCAAACTGTTAAAATTCTGAAAATTAACGCCTTATATCATTTTTTAAAGTAGGTGTATTTTTAATCGAAACTGCAAAACCGCTTACAGGGTCTTCGACCGCTGTCAGGGTATATATTCAAACTCTGACAATGGTTGATTTCTCTAAAAAATAGGATTTAGTACAAAATCCCGTTTTTAAGTTTAAAAACTTATTTGTTTTTTTAATGTCAGCTCAACTTTCAAATATCCTAAAGTATGGATTCTCTTGATATTCAAAGTATTCTCCAAAGCTCTAATTTTCAGGCATTTTGGGCAGATTATGACTTTTTGAAAATCGAGGATTTAATGGCTTTAGTGAATACTGGAAAACTTCAGCAATTACCTAAAAATCAACACTTTATTCAAGCAGGCGAATTTTCAAAGAAAGTTGGATTTATTCTTGAAGGACTCATCAGATTCTATCACCTAAAAGATGGGGAAGAATATAATCTTGTTTTTAAACATGAATTCCAGATGGCATCTTCTTTTGAATGTATCGTGTTGAAACAAGCCACTTCTTACAGCTACGAAGCCTTAGAAGACACGCTCTTACTTGTTTTTGACTACGACCAAATGGAGGAGCTATTTGCTCAAAATCAGCGTTTAGAGCGTTTTGGAAGGTATTTTATTCAACAAGAATTAGCAATGGCAGTGAAAGTTTTTGAAAAACATCTGTTTTATTCACCCGAAGAACGTTATTTGAAATTTTTGGAAGAATATCCGCATTTGATGAATCGTGTGCCACTGAAACATTTGGCTTCTTTTATGGGTGTAACCCCCGTTTCGTTGAGTAGGATTAGAAAAAGAGTAGCGGATAATAGGAATTAGGCGATGAGAATTGGAAAATGGAAAGCTGTAAGAATATTTTTCAAAACCCTAAATCCCAACCCCAACTCACGAACTTATCTTTTGTAAATTTTTTCTTCAAGATTTATATCCAAATTTGCTTATTCATTAAAATATTCAAATCATGGAAACGATATTACCTTCTGGCATTCTTATCTTTTTGATAACCCTTCTTCGGTATTTATTCATTGCGGGGCTTGCATTTTTTATTTTCTATTACGCTTTCAAAAATTCATTCCAAAAAATACAAGCTCGATTTCCTAAAGTCACTGACTATCAACGAGAAATCGGCTATTCTGTCCTCTCTTGTGTAATTTTTGGAGTGGTGGGATATATTGCTTATCAAACGCCTTTTTATCAATTTTCATTGGCTTACAGCCACATCCACGATTATCCCATTTGGTATTTTTGGGTGAGTATTTTACTGATGATTCTACTACATGATGCCTATTTTTATTGGACTCACCGCTTGATTCACCACAAATTGCTTTTCAAATATTTTCATGCGTTACATCATAAATCACACAATCCGAGTCCGTGGGCAGCGTTTGCCTTCGACCCTCTCGAAGCCGTCATTAATGGATGCTTTCAATTTGTGATGATGATGGTCATTCCCGCTCATTTCAACGCAGTGGCTATTTTTTACCTAATTTCAATGATTGTCAATGTGTACGGACATTTAGGTTATGAAATTTACCCGCAGTGGTTTCTTAAACACCGATTAGGAAAGTGGCTCAATACCTCAACTGCCCATAACTATCATCATCATTTCGGTAAAGGAAATTACGGGTTTTACTTTACATTTTGGGATAAATGGATGGGAACGGAAAGAACAGAATAGTTTTACAAGTATTCTGTCTTTCTTAACCGACTAAAATTTAACAAAAATATGTAAATTGGTGATTATAAGCAAGTTGAATATCCATTTTCGCTTATTATCTTATTTATTTTCTTCTTGATTGGTGTTTTTGGGTTTTCGTTTTTTACCAGTTACTAATGATTTCACATCTTCCGTAGTTTCAACGATAGTTCCCACAAAATCAGGAACAAAACTCCGCATGGCTCGTATTTTATCTTGTTGAATTTTCTCGTGGTCGGGTTCACCCAAAATATAACCAAAGGGTTTGAGGTCGGGAACGGCATCAAAAATCACCTTCAAAATGGCAATCGTCGGTAACGATAAAGCCATCCCAGCAATTCCCCACAAAGCCGAACCTAACAATAAAGCAATAATAGCGACCAAACCATTGATGCTTATTTTAGAACCCACAATTTGGGGAGTAATAAAATTGCCTTCTAAAAACTGTACAAATACAAAAACCCCTGCCACACCAACGGCATACATGGGTGAATCTTTCGTGATGAGTGCCATGATGATTGGTAAAATAGAACCAATCAAAATCCCAACAAAAGGTATTACCAGTAAGGCAGCGGCTAAAAAACCAAAGAAAACGGCATAGTCAATGCCCAGAATTAACAGTCCAACGGTGTTGAGGCTACCCACAATGATTGTTACAGTTACTAAGCCTGTGAGATAACTATGTACTACTTCATAGATTTTTTTGAGAACTGAATCAATTTTTTTACGACTAATGTTATTGAAAAGTCGGTAAAAGAACATTTTGAAGAAATCTCGGTAGTAGAGAAAGAAAAACATATAAATTGGAATCAACGACAGATTCCCGAGTACACTACCTGTAGTTGAAAGTGCCGAAGTGAAGAAACTTCCTCCCGAACTCAAAAAACCCGTTCCGTACTGACGTAACTTGGCTATTTGCGTTTTTCGCCCGACGTGAAAAGTATTTTCTGCCCAGCGTTGAATTTCATTAATCCAGTCGGTAGCTCTTTTCTCTAATTGTGGAATCATTTCCCCAAATGCGGACACTTGTATAGATGCCAGCCAGATAATACCAATGGCTATAACCGTAAATAAAAGTAACGTAAATGAAACCGACCAAACTCTCCCTAAACCTTTGCTCTCGAGCCAATTAGCAATTGGAAAAATAGACATTGATAGTAAAATAGCAATAAACAAAGGCACGAGAATATCTTGTAAGACCATCAACCAATACACTAAGATAGTAATGGAAATGAGGGCAAAGGCGAATCTTCCGATGAAAGGTAGTTTAAAGTTTGTCATAAAGTAATGGCTTTAGCTGGGAAATTTTCAAATGAATTTCAAAAAATCATGCCTATCATTTATTGCGTTGTAATTGATACCTTCCAAGAATCGGGAAATGGTCGGAATAAGGGATTTCTGAAAAGGTTTGAAAATCTAATACTTTGAAATGTTCCGAACAAAACTGATTATCAATGCGTACCATGCGTGGGCTACGGTTGAGGGTAAAACCAAAACCATTGCCTGTTTCTTCAAAGGCATTCTTCAAACGGTCACGGATACTTCCATAAGCGTTTCCGTAAGGAGTTTCGTTAAAATCTCCGCATAAAATGACGGGGTACGGACTCTCATCAATCACTTTTTCTATCAGTTTTACTTCATCAGCGTGCTGTTCAAAGCCTCTTTTCAAAGAAGAAATAATACCTTTGCTCTCTTTTTGGGCTTCTTCATAATCTTTCCCTTTTACATCTTTTACCACTCTATTCACCCTAATTCCCATGGATTGAAGCTGTATATTAACTACCCTTATCGTATCTTTTTTCCGAACAATATCTGCCATTAAATAACCGTTGGCATTATAACTACCGAAGGTATCTCCTCTATGATTGATGATAGGATACGCCGAAAAAATGGCTAACCCCACTAAGCCTTGATTATCCCTTTCGCTGTTGCTTACCACGTATGGATTTTCTTTCAACATGGGAGTAAATGTTCTAAATTTTTTATTGTCCCCTAAGTTATAAAACTCCTGAAAACATTTTATATCAGCCTCATAATCAATAGCATAAGCCATTAGCTTATCGGCTTTTTCTTGGTTTACTTGATAATCACCTCCATAAAATCCGAATACATTGTAACTAAATACTGATAATTGATTTTCTGCCTTTTGGGGGTCTTTAAATACAATAGTTCTTTTGATGAATGGATAACCCAACGCTAAAATCAAACAAGGTAAAATAGCCCGTGCAGGACGTATAAATAACCATGTGAAGGCAATCAAAAAGCACCCAAACATAGCAAAAGGGAGTGTCATCATGATAAATCCAGCCAACCAATGGTCAAGCACCAACGTATAAGATAATAAATATGTGATGAGCGTATAAATACACACTGGCAAACTAAAAAGCCAAAGTAAAGAAGAGGCAATTTTTTTGAGCATCTATATTAGAATAAATAGTAGTGAACAAAAGTACGAAGTTTCTTGAATTTTATTTCCTCAATAAATTGTATGGTTGAGAAATAATCTCTAATTTTGCATTCCGTTTCAGAAAACACTGAAAATCAAGTCTATTATATCACGTTTTACGTGGTTTTACATAACAAAAACAAGGATTAACATGGCTAAGGTTTGTCAATTAACAGGAAAAAAGACACAAGTAGGTAATAATGTATCGCACGCTAATAATAAAACTAAGCGTAAATTTTATCCAAATCTTCACACTAAAAAATTCTTTTTAGAATCAGAAGGTGTATGGGTTCAATTAAAAGTTTCTTCAAAAGCAATTCGTACTATCAACAAAAAAGGCTTAGAGGCTTCTTTGATTGATGCGGCTCGTAAAGGAACTTTGAGCTTGTAATTAACCTTAGTCTTTCAAAATATTCAAGACCTTCTCAACGTTGTTTGAGAAGGTTTTTTTGTTCATACTTCCTTTCTTTTACTATGCTTTCATCAACTGAAAAAAATCGTTATCAGAAACATTTATTACTGCCTCAAATCGGACTCGAAGGACAGCTTAAACTGAAAAAGGCGAAGGTATTGGTGGTAGGTGCTGGCGGCTTGGGTTGCCCTGTACTATTGTATTTATCGGCGGCTGGCGTAGGAAAAATTGGTATTATGGATGGCGACTCGGTAGATTTAACCAATCTGCAACGACAAGTTTTATACAAAGTAGAAGATATTGGTAGCCCCAAGGCTTCAACGGCAGCTTCACGACTTGAAAAAATGAACAATGACATTGAATATGAAGTAGTTAAGCAAAATTTAAGGGTAGAAAATGCCGAAACTTTCATCAAAAACTATGACATTGTAGTAGATTGTACCGATAATTTTACGGCTCGTTATCTGATTAACGACTATTGTGTAAAGTTGAATAAACCGTTTGTATATGGGGCTATTCATCAGTTTGAGGGGCAAGTTTCGGTATTTAATTTTAAAGATTCGGCGGGTAATTTAGGGCCTACTTATCGTTGTATTTTTCCCGATGAACCTTCTGAATTAGAAATTCCTAACTGTGCCACCATTGGCGTTTTGGGAATATTACCGGGAATGTTGGGAATGTACCAAGCCAACGAAGTAGTGAAGATGATTACGGGAATAGGAAAAGTGCTGAGTGGAGAGTTATTGATGATGGATTTGCTGGAAAATACTACCCAAAAGATTAAAATTAAACGACGTGCCGAAGCCGAAAAAATGATATTTCCATTGGGCGAAAAACATATTAAAAATCCTGAAAATCAGGAAATTAAAAAAGAAATTACCGTTGAAGAATTACAGGAAATTTTGCAAAAGCAAGAAGATATTTTTCTATTAGATGTCAGAAATATCAACGAAGCAGAAATATGTCAATTACCCAATTCTGTACTAATTCCGATGAGTAATATTCCAACTAATATCAAACGCATTCCCAAAGATAAACCCGTTGTAGTGTATTGTCATCATGGGTTTAGGTCTGCCAGCGTGATTGACTATCTTACTCAAAATCACAGTTTTACTAACCTTCAAAACTTAAAAGGTGGTATTAATGCTTGGGCAACAGAAATTGATAATACCATGGCAGTTTATTGAGCAGAGAATAGAGAATAGAGAATAGAGAATAGAGAATAGAGAATAGAGAATAGAGAATAGAGAATAGAGAATAATGAAAATGGCGATTAGGAAATTTAAGTTCCTAATCGCCATTCTTATTTTATTAATCATCCTCAAAAATCTATTCTCTGCAATCTATAATCTACTCTCTAAAATCTATTTTATTAATCATCCTCAAAAATCTATTCTCT
>JALONS010000263.1 GCA_025454855.1 Arcicella sp. | reverse complement strand
GGTTCAGAAAATACATTAACTCTTCGTTATCTTTTTTAGAAATCAAACATAAAAATAACAAAGGTAGAACCATCAAAAAACGGATAGAAAGTACGCCCGAGGAGGTTTCAAAGCCACAAGTAGTCCAATTTTTAGAAGAAGTTAGCCCTTACAAAGTGAATGAAATTCAGGAGAATTTGGGGGTGCATTATCATAGAATCACGTTGGTAAACCGCACCAGCCCCGAACGCCTGACGATAGATATTAATCTCCAATTTCAGGGTAATGATAAACTCATAACTTTCCCGAAAATAGCCATTGCCGAAGTAACACAGCCAACCGTAAAATATAACCGTTTCAAAACCAAATATTTGCATTTACAAAAGACTATTAACCAATATGACTTATTTACAATCAATCATTCCCAACAATCCACTACTAAATATTCAATGGCTTGATGCCTCTGCCGTAACCTTTTTGAGTAAATTCTTATTTGATATTATTGCCGTTTTTATCTTAATCAGACTTATTTACTATCGTCATTACAGACGTACCGACCATTTTCTGACTTTTTTTGGGTTTAATGTCATCATTTTTTTACTGACGTATCTGCTCAATAAAGTAGAAATGAGCATGGGGGCGGCATTTGGTTTATTTGCGGTTTTTTCCATGCTGAGATACCGCACCGAAGGGATTTCTACCAAAGACATGACGTATCTTTTCATCGTCATTGCTATTGGTTTAATTTCAGCCATTAGTCGAGATTCTTGGCAAGAACTAATCTTTACCACTACCATACTTTTATTGATAACTGCTTTATTAGAAGGCAGTTGGCTTATTAGAAAAGAACATACTCGAACGGTTATTTACGACAAAATCGGTTTGATTAGCCCCCAAAATAGAGATGAATTAATCAAAGATTTGAGCCAAAGAACGGGGCTTAACATTCACCGAGTAGAAATTCAGGATTACGATTTTTTGAAAGATTCTGTACAATTAATTATGTACTATTACGAATAAATGGGGTTGATGGGTTTAGAATACGATATTTAACTACGCAAATATTTATACCACTATTGGTAAACCCGATAATTATCTCAAAGAACATTCCTAAATTATCATACCTTGATTTTAAAAGAATCCTTAACCAATATGAAATTTACTAAATTATTTTGTCTATTAATTTTAACTTCAACATTGATTTCCAACAAGTTACAAGCTCAAAACGAGGGCTTGGGACTTTGGGCGGGCATTAGTTTAGAAAAGAAAATTGGCAAAAAATTCTCTATCAATCTCAACGGACAAGCCCGCTTGGTAGAAAATATCCGCTACACACAAACGTATTTAGGAGAAATAGGATTATCGTACAAAATCACTAAAAATTGGGAGATTTCGGGCTATTACCGTTACGTAGAACGCCGCAAGAATGATTTGAAAGAATTTAAACACCGTGACCGTTTTTACGCTGATTTATCTTACGAGCATAAAATAGGCATTCTAAAATTTGAAAACCGCTTACGTTATCAGAGTCAGTTTAAAGATAACGACGGAGAATCCGATTTTGATGCCAGTTATTTACGCAATAAAATAGAACTTTCGTACCCCAATAAGTCTAAATTTACGCCTTACGTTTCGGGAGATTTATTCTACAAAATTGGAGGGAAAATTGACCAGATACGTCCAAAAGCAGGATTTTCTTACAAATTTGCCAAACAGCACAGCGTGGACGTATCAGTATTCTCAAACGTTGATTTAGTGGGTATGGAATCGTCGAGAGCAATTATTGGCTTAGGATATAAATTCAAATTTTAAGGTCATAGTAAAAATCCTCAAATGCTTGTATTAAAGATTATCTGACACATCATATCCAGTATAAAAGTTACTATCTAATCACATTTTATATAGATTTTTCGTAAGATATTCATGCCATTCATCATTAGTTAAAGATATTGGTTTATTATTAGAACAAAGGAAAATGTAGATTTTTCCGAAAGATTACCCCAGTAGAGAGGTTGCCTATAACGCCTTGATTACAAGACCATTACAGGCAAACATTTTCATTATTATAGCCCATTAGGATATTCCCCACAGTATTATCGAAAACATCATCACCACAGTAAAGATGTTGCGGGGAACACTATACTAATTTTTGAGATGTTGCAGGCAACATCCCTACCTTTAATATTTATTCTTCCACCAAATCCTTCTCCCCCACCTGCTGTCTCCACATGGCATAGTACAAACCTTTATTTTCCAATAGTTCATCGTGCGAACCGTTTTCTACAATTTTACCTTTTTCCAACACAAAAATGTTGGTGGCGTGCATAATGGTACTCAGACGGTGGGCAATTACAATGGTTAAATGGCTCGTTCCAGCCGATACTTCACGGATAGTTTCTGAAATTTCTTCTTCGGTCAAGGAGTCTAACGAAGAGGTTGCTTCATCAAAAACCAACAGGTTCGGATTCCGTAATAAGGCTCTGGCAATACTCAAACGTTGTTTTTCTCCGCCCGATACTTTCACGCCACCTTCACCGATGATGGTATCTAAACCATTATCTGCCCGTTCTAAAAGGGTGTGGCAGGCTGCTTTACGAAGTACATCCAAACATTGTTCGTCGGTAGCAGAAGGATTGACAAATAATAAATTTTCTCGAATCGTCCCCGAAAACAACTGGGTATCTTGCGTTACAAAACCGATGCGTTCACGGAGTTGGTCGAAATCAATTTCATCGTAATTATGCCCGTTGTACAAGATTTTTCCTTCTTTCGGACGATAAAGTCCGACTAATAATTTCACCAAAGTAGATTTTCCTGAGCCCGATGGACCCACAAAGGCAATGGTTTCACCCTGCGTTGCTCTGAAATTAATTTTGCGTAACGCATCTTTCGTAGCGGATTGATGCTTAAACTTAACATCTTGAAATTCAAGCGAATTGATATTGATAACTGGATACGGATTGGCGGGTTTTACCTCTACTGGAATTTTAAAAATTTCCTCAAAATTTTGGAGAGAAACCTCCGCTTCACGGTAAGTATTAACCACGTTGCCAATTTCTTGTAATGGACCAAACAAGAAGAATGAGTAAATATTGAGTGAATAGAATTGTCCGAGCGTAATTTTATTTTCGTAAATCAAATAAATCAACACTAATACCATCATGGCACGTAAAAAGTTTACGACTGTCCCCTGCACGAATGACATAGAGCGAACGTAACGTACTTTTTTAAGCTCTAATTTCAAGATTTTTTGAGTGGTGGCGTTCAGTTGAGCAATTTCTTGTTTTGCCAAGCCTAATGATTTTACTAATTCGATATTCCGTAGCGATTCGGTGGTTGAACCCGCCAAACCCGTTGATTCACGAACGATTTGAATTTGTATAGTTTTAATTTTTTTACTCAAAACTGAACTAATCCATGCAATCAGTGGACCCGTGACTAAAAATAAGGGCAATATCGACCAATGCACCGAATAAGCATAAACAGAAATAAATATCAAAGCAATCACCGACTGAAACAGAATATTAATTCCTACGGTAATGAGTTTTTCTACGTCTGTTCTTACTTTTTGGAGTTTTCCTAAAGTTTCGCCTGAGCGTTGGTCTTCAAAAGATTCGTAGGGCAATTCCAATGAATGACTGATACCATCGGCATAAATTTGGGCTCCTACTTTTTGTGTAACCGTGTTGATGAAATAATCCTGAAAGTTTTTGGCTACACGGCTCACAAATGCCACACCAATAGAAGCCAACGTTAGTGGAATAATTGCCCGTAAAAAATCTTCCACAGTATGCGTATTTGACCGATATACATTGGCAACGTCATCAATAATTTTGCGAAAAATGAAAGGGTCGAGCAGGGAGAAAATTTGATTAATAGCAGCTAAAAACAAGGCTCCGAGTACGGTAGATTGGTGTTTCTGCAAATAGCGTAATAGTATTTTCATGGGGATGGTTATTTGTCGTAAACTCGTACTGCGAGCCTTACATGATAAGCATTTTCAGCGTATTACGTATAGCTCACCGCACGAGCATATAAACTAAACCCCAATCTAAAAATTTAAGTTCTTGTTTATGGTTTTACCATGAAATCATAAATCGGACGAGCTTGCAATAATAACACAGGACTGGAAGGAACACAAGCCGTTATATTCACATTGTGCGAAAGAATATTTGAAGAACTGCCCACCATCCAA
The DNA here is from genome assembly GCA_025454855.1 of Arcicella sp. Taxonomy (GTDB): domain Bacteria; phylum Bacteroidota; class Bacteroidia; order Cytophagales; family Spirosomataceae; genus Arcicella. The sequence continues at coordinate 2,277 of JALONS010000263.1, read as the reverse complement.
CGTTTTGCACAGCAAGCATCAAAATGGAAACCTAATTCTTTCATAGTCCAAGTACCATTACCTGGTAGATTTTTATATGAATATTTGGCGGTATAAGGTCCTCCAGTGGTAGGATATTCAAAAATATCACCAGTATTAGGGTTACATACCAAATTGGTCAGACCCGATATGGCTTGAAATTTTGTACCCACAACGGTAAGCCCATTATACTGAGCAGTAGGTCCAGCAGGGGCAAATGCCGACGTTACTCCCGATGGCACCGTTACTTTTAATAATTGAGAAGTACCTTCTTTTATAGCCACAAACAAGCCCGTATTACCGTAATTCTCAATATCTTGAAGAAAATCCGTAGTGGTACTCACAATGGCAGCAGCTCCCGTTGAAATTTTTACTCTCAGTAATCTTTTAGGAAAATTTGAGTTTGCCCCCGTAACAGCCCAAGCCATATCAACCACCCCAGGCATATCACAAAGCCCAGTTACAGAGGTGACAGGCGTAACACCAATTTTAATTTGAGAAACCGCAGTGAAACCAACGGGAGATGAACAAGGATTTACTCGATAAATAAAAGACTGAAAGCCCGCTGGAACGGGCGACCCTGCACTTCCTGTAAGCACTAAAGCATACACAGGCGGACAGGCAGCCACTTTGGCACTGGATGATTTTGAGATTTCGCCTTGCGTATCAGCAGGTACCGTAAGGTCATTAGTTTGGCAAGCCCAAACAACAGTAGTAATCACGCTTACTACCATTAGTAAACGCATGAAATTGTTTTTTTTCATGATTAACATTGTTTAAAGTTAAATAAAATATACACGCTATTTCTGAGCGAATCAGAGAAAGAATAGCCCAATGATTGAATAAATTATCATGAGTTAAAAACTAACTGCGGCAAATGAAAATGATGATGGTGGTGGAGATTATTGTAGGGGCTACTTAGAAGTATAGAGTAAAAATACTCAAAAAAATATTACATACAAAGAATATCAATGATTATTGAGTAAATGGCTATTTCAATTTTTGTATTGTATCCCTGCTGGATTTCACGGCAACTACTCTGTTTTTAGAATGTAACGCATGGATATTGAAATTATCCATACTTATTACATGAATTTCGTTTGGCTTTTATCCGCTAAAGGCATAATAGCAGAAAGTATAAAAGCAGAAGTAATACATTTTTACTAAATTTGAACAAGCAATCTATAATTCCAACATTATGAAAAAAGTATTAGTCACTGGTGTGGTGGTATTCGCCATCATTTTTTCTTCTTGCGACAGACTGGGTAATTCTACCGAAAAAATTGGTGAAACAGCGGGAAGCATGGTTAAAGGCATAGAAACAGGGGTAAAAAAAGCCCGTGCTATTAATTTAACCTATACCGAGAGGTTAATTGAGAAGGGCATTACCAACGGAAAAGTAACCCTAAAAAGTGATAAAAGTGGAGGTACTGATAACTTGTTGAGTGTTTATCTCATTTTCTCAAAAAGATTCAAAGGAAAAGTTTTAGCCAAAGCCTACGATAATCAGGGTTTAGAAATGGGACGTAGTACCATAAAAATTGATGCCCAAGAAGGCGACGCAGGTTTTTATGATTTTCATTTCGATAAAAGAACAAATATCGACCGTGACGGGAAGATTGTCTTAGAATAATATTCCCAGATTTAATTCGATGTTTGATGTTAGTGGGTCAATGTTTGGAATTGAAATTTGTATAATTGAACTCCCAAAATCAAGAATCGACTATCAAACATCGACCTTTAAACCTCGAACATCAAAACAAAACACTTCATGAGCAATAAAACTAAAACAATCATCGCCCCAACTTTGGAAAGCATCTACGAAGCTGCCGAAAAGTTGCGTGGCATAGCCGTACATACCCCTTTGATGGAAAACTTAATTCTCTCAGAGCGTTATGGGGCAAATATTTTCTTGAAACGGGAAGACCTCCAAATTGTACGCTCGTACAAAATCAGAGGAGCGTATAATAAGATGGTTAGGCTATCCAAAGCTGAACTTGATAAAGGCGTTGTGTGTGCCTCCGCAGGTAATCACGCACAGGGGCTGGCGTATGCCTGTCATAAAATGGGAGTAAAAGGAACTATTTTTATGCCAACTACCACGCCAAATCAGAAGTTTAAGCAGGTAAAAATGTTTGGGAAAGACGACATCGAAATTATGATGGTAGGCGACACCTACGACGATGCCGCCAAAGCTGCCAAACAATACTGTGAAGAACACCAAGCCACTTTTGTATCGGCATTTGATGATATGGATGT
>JALONS010000262.1 GCA_025454855.1 Arcicella sp. | reverse complement strand
CCTGCAAAACCAATTCGTTTACTCTTTCTACCGAAAATAACAAATCATACTTTTCGTCATTCAAAATATTTTCTTTCACCTCAATATTAGAAAGCATGAAATAAGTCATGTCTAAGCAATTCAAAATCTCATCGAAAGCAGGCATCAATATTTCTTTCAAAATCTGCATTTCACGGTGATAACCCGAAGGGAGATTTCCCATCACTAACTGAATTTCATTGGGCAAACCTTTCAAACGATTGGTTTTACCTCTCAATAATTCCGCCACATCGGGGTTTTTCTTGTGGGGCATGATGGAACTCCCCGTCGTCATTTCATCGGGTAGTTTGATAAAGCCAAAGTTTTGGGAATTGTACAAACAAATATCCATTGCCAAGCGTGAAAGCGTTGAAGCAATTTGTGCGATAGCAGTAGTAGCAAATAATTCAGTTTTCCCACGGGACATTTGAGCATATACCACATTGTAATGAAGCTCCTGAAAACCAAGCAGTTGGGTAGTCATGGTGCGATTCAACGGAAAGGATGAACCATAGCCCGCTCCCGAACCCAATGGATTTTTATTTGCCATTTTATAGGCTGTTTGGAGCATTTCCATATCGTCCACGAGTCCTTCGGCATACGCCCCAAACCACAAACCAAAACTCGAAGGCATCGCAATTTGCAGGTGCGTATAACCGGGAAGAAGTACCTCTTTAAACTTGTCACTCAACGAAATCAACAGTTCAAATAAACGGTTGGTAGCTTCTGCCACTTCTTGCAGGCGTGAGCGAGTGAAGAGTTTTAAATCCACCAATACTTGGTCATTACGGGAACGCCCTGAGTGAATTTTCTTACCTGCTTCGCCCAATTTGCGAGTCAGTAGAAGTTCTACCTGCGAGTGGACATCCTCAATTCCCGCCTCAATTTCAAAATCTCCCGACTGAATGGTGGCATAAATATTTTTAAGTTCCCGCTGAATTTCAGTTAGCTCCGAAGATTCCAAAAGCCCGATGCTTTCTAACATTTGCGTATGTGCCAATGAACCTAATACATCAAATTGGGCGAGTAATAGGTCAAATTCAGGGTCTCGCCCGACGGTGAATTTCTCAATTTTTTCGTTTACCGAAACGTTATCTTTTTGCCAGAGTTTGCTCAATTTTTTATTATTTAATATTCAACTACACAAATATTTCTTCTCCTGATAATTCCAAGTCTTTCAATAACTTAGAAGCCACTTTTTCTTTTTCCAAGCAATACGAATGTAGAATAAATCGCTTATTCTCATTAGTATAAACCTCTACTATTCTATTGGCTAAATCCACAATCCAGTATTCTTGTACGCCGTGTGATTCGTATGCTTGCATTTTCTTTCCTCGGTCGTACTTTCCTGTGGTTGGTGATAAAATCTCAATGACTAAGTCTGGCACACCTTCCACAATTCCTTCTTCCGTTAAAATTCCTTTGTTTGCTTCAGAAATATATAATAAATCAGGTTGATAGAAATTAAACTCGTCTAAATACACATCCATAGGAGCGTAAAATACTTCGCCTAATTTTTTGTTCAGAACGAAGGTTTGGAGCTTCAAGAATATTTTTCCTGATGCTCGCTGATGTTCAAAGTGGGGTGAGGATTTTTTCACAATTTCGCCATTAATAAGTTCGTAGAAATAGTTTTCATCGAGTGATTCCATTTTACGGAAGTCCTCAACGGTGTATTTTTCTTCTTCGATTAATAATTCCATGATTTTAATCTGTTTTAATTTACCCAAAGATAATGAGCTTTGAGGTATGAAGTTTGAGTCTTGACAATTTTTCAATAAATTCTGACCACTCAATGCTCAGACGCAATAATCACTTTTCCCAACATCTTGATATACAAATCAATCCCTTCTTCAATTTCGGCAAGATAAATAAATTCATCGGCTGTATGCGAACGTCCCGAATGCCCCGGTCCCATTTTTAGTGATTGACAATCCAAAACTGCTTGGTCGGAAGTAGTGGGCGAGCCATACGTTGTTCTACCCATGGCTAAACCCGCTTGTACAATCGGATGTTCAAGGGGAATCGAAGAGGGTTTCAAACGAATTGACCTCGCCTCGGCTTCAGACTCAATATTTTGCTGAATAGTAGCCAAAGTTTCTTCCAAAGTATACTGCTCCGTCACTCGGCAATCAATCGTAAACGTACAAGTATCAGGCACTACGTTATGTTGTTTACCAGCATTGATAATCGTTACCGACATTTTCATTTTCCCCAGTACGGGGGATACCTTCGGAAATTCATAGTTCTGAATCCACTGAATATCTTTCAATGCTTTATAAATGGCATTTTCACCCTCTTCACGGGCAGCGTGTCCTGCTTTTCCATGTGCAGTACAGTCCACTACCATCAAACCTTTCTCAGCGATTGCCAAGTGCATTTCGGTTGGTTCGCCTACAATGGCAAAGGATATTTCGGGCAAGTCCTTTTCTTTCAAGAGGAGTTCTAAGCCATTTTTCCCAGAAATTTCTTCCTCCGCCGATGCCACAAATAAAACATTGAAAGTGAGGTCTGAACGATGATAAAAATAACAGAATGTAGCCAATAAACTCACTAAACAGCCGCCCGCATCATTACTACCCAAACCAAAGAGTTTTCCATCTTTCTCTACGGGTTCAAAGGGGTTTAATGTCCACGAAGGATTCGGTTTTACAGTATCGTGATGAGAATTTAAAAGTACGGTCGGTAATTCAGGATTAAAATGCTTATTTCTCGCCCAAAGGTTATTGATTTTTCTTCGGAAAGGCATATTTCTTTCTCTGAAAAACTCTTCTAAAATATCTCCCGTTAGATTTTCTTCACGGCTAAACGACTGTGTAGCAATAAGTTGCTTTAACAATACGATAGCATCTTGGATGAGTTGTTGTTGTAAGGTCATGGTTTTGTGCTGTCGGTTATCAGCTTTCGGCTATCGACTTTTTGGCAATTTCTTTTTTGAAAATAAGAGTACAGGCTTTTATCTAATTACCGATTGCTAACTGCCGAAAGCCGAAAGCACAATTCATCAATTTTTTCTCGTTTAACTAAGGTCTCTACCCATTCGCTCGGAATTTGCTCGAATCCATAATAAATACCTGCCAAACCACCCGTTACAGAACCAATGGTATCGGCATCATCACCCAGATTCACAGCTTTAAGTACGGCATCTTTGAAGTTTTCGGTAGTCAGAAACGACCAAAGACTGGCTTCGAGCGTGTGTAGAATGTAGCCCGACGAGTAAATATCTCCTTGAGGAATTCTGGAAATATCATCAAACAAAATTCGGTTATATAATTCTATTTCCGAAGTTTTGATATTAATTAAATGTAAGTAATCACGAACAATATTTTGAGTTTCGGCGTAAGCATTACATTTATCTTTGATTTTCAAGAGATTAATAATAAATTCTACCGCAAAAAAGCAACCGATAATTGAACGAATATGTGAGTGTGTAATGGATGAAACTTCTTTAACAGTTCTGAAACGTACATCAATTGGTTTGTTTTGTAGGTAAATAGCCAATGGTAAAATTCGCATCAAAGAGCCGTTTCCATTAGAATAATCGTCACATTCACCCGATTGGAAGGCAGATATTCCCTTTGCCAATTTGTCCATCGCATTTCGGGTAGATACACCCATATCGAAGATTTCACCGTGCGGAGTCCATTCATTATATTGATACCAAGTACAGAAGCGGTCGGCTAATTTTTGTACATCATAGCCCTCAATTAGTTGTTCCACCAAAAGCATCGACATTGACGTGTCATCCGACCACGTGCCTGCGGGTTGATGATGCGTTCCATAAGCACGCATACCCACCACAGGGTTACAAGTGAGGTGCTTGCGACTCATAAACTCCACGGGAACGCCCATTGCGTCGCCGACAGCTATGCCAAAAAGTAGTCCTTTGGTGTGCATCTAATAATATGCTATAAATGAAAAATAATTTTTATTTTTCCCTTGAATTTGCTGAACATCAAGATAAATAAAACCTCCGATAAATAGCGAATTAATAACAAACGCTAAAAAAATAACACTTCTCTTAACTGAGTTCTTATGTAGATAAATAATCTCGAAAAGGAAGCAGGATGCCAAAATTATGAGTAAAATAAATACAATAACTGGATTTAAACCTGTTAAGAATGAGTGGTATAGATTTTTGCCAAGAATACCCAGTAGAAACCCTAAAGTAAATATTGGTATTATTCTTTTCATGACATTTATGACACACCCTTCTGCACATCCAATACAAACGTTTCACTCACATTATTATACTCAGCTATTTCTTGAATTGTCAATTTCCCTTTTTCTAATGCTTTTTTGATGGCTTCAATTTTTTCTAATAATACCGCTTTCTCAATTTTTCTCTTTTCATTCTGAATAGCCAAAGCATTGGCAGAAACGGTCATCTCATAGATTAAGCGTTCTTCTGGACTCATGGCTTTTGTATCCAATTCTTTGATGGCAATTTTCAACCATTCCTCATCCCAAAATTGAGGATATTGTATTGGTTCTGGAAACGAATTTAAGTTCTTCATCGTGAAAATCAGTTTTTCTAAATCGTTATTACAATGTTCAGCACTCAAATCAAATTTGTTCAGCTCTACGCTAATAAACGTCATTTGGTCGTCTATTAGTTCTCCTTTTTCATTTCTCAATACTGCAACGTTATGATAATCAGACACATCCGAAAAAATGTCTTTTGCCAATATACCAATGCAGTAAATTTTGGGTAAATCTTGAAAAGTATAATCTCCTTTCTTTACAAAGGTATTGAATTTGTAGAGGGCATAAAATTTCATACGTTGAATAAACTCGGGATATTCACTCAACTGCATTTCTACGATGAATGAATTACCATTTTCGTCAATACAAGAAATATCATAAATGCCGCTTCGACTATCAAAAGTCAAGCCTTTCATTTCGTTTTGTGTAAAACTTACTTTTTCAATTGCTATTTCTGATTTAATTAAGGCTTGTAATGCTTTTCTCAGAAAACGAGTATCTGATTCGTTTCCAAAAGTAGCTTTAAATCCATAATCAGAAAGAATTGAGATAAATCTATCTTTATATTGCTCTGCCATTATTCTATTTTTAGTGGCAATTCGTATTTCTTTTCTAAATAATCTTCGTCCCCGCCACACCTTCATTCACCGATTGTTTCACCTCTGCAGCATGGCAAATCGTTACTTGGGCAACGCCTTCGCTAATGGCTTTGAAAGCATTATCCAACTTCGGAATCATACCAGTATGAATAGCTCCCTCGATTTTTAACTGCTCGTAAGTCTCTTTCTTTAAAACGTAAATTACAGAATCATCATCGTCCACATCGGTCAAAACACCTTTTTTCTCAAAGCAATATACCAAATTTACTTCATAATCTTTTGCCATCGCTACGGCTATGGTTTGGGCTTGGGTATCGGCATTGGTATTGAGCATATTGCCGTCTTTGTCGTAAGTCAAAGGAGCAAAAATTGGGACTAAATTTTGTTGTAAAAGGCTATTGATGAATATGCTATCCACTCTTTCAATATCTCCTACAAAACCATAATCAATTTCTTTTACAGGTCGTTTTTGGGATAAAATCACACCCGCATCTGCCCCCGTGAGTCCGATAGTATTTACACCTCTACTTTGTAATTGAGCCACTAATGTTTTATTAACTAAACCACCGTAAACCATCGTAACAACGTCTAACATAGCCTTATCGGTAATCCTCCTACCCTCTACCATTACAGTTTCAACGTCTAATTTTACGGCTACTTGGGTAGCAATTTTACCACCACCGTGTACTAAAATTTTAGGCGATGGGATTTGGGCGAAATCATTGAGAAAATTCTCTCTCAGCGTTGGATTATCAACAACGTTTCCACCTATTTTTATGATTGTAAGTTTCATATTGGGGGTGTAGGGTTTGAGGGTTTAGGAGTTTGGAGTTATGAGGTAAAAGTATTTAGAAATTGAAAAAATAATTCTATCCTTGTATTACAGATTAAGAATATTTTAAAATACCTAATTGCCTTTATTCCATAACCCCAAACCCCCATAACCCAAAATCCCTAAAATAAATAAGGGCTTTCTTCTCTGATTATTTTTAATAAAATTTGCTTTAACACTACCTGAGCTGCCCAAACTCGGTTGCCCGCTTGTTGCACTACCACTGAGTTTGGAGAGTCTATCACAGCATCATCAACCACGATATTTCTACGTACTGGTAAACAGTGCATAAACTTGGCATTATTGGTCAATGCCATTTTCTCAGCGGTGATTCTCCATGATGGGTCTTGATTCAATATTTTACCATAGTCATTGTACGACGACCAGTTTTTAGCGTAAATAAAATCTGCCCCTTTAAATGCTTCTTCCTGATTATGAGTCACTTGGGCATTGCCCACAAATTCGGGGGCGAGCTCGTAGCCTTCGGGGTGAGTAATAACAAAATCTACATTTGCCGCATTCATCCATTCTGCAAATGAGTTCGGAACTGCTTGTGGAAGAGCTTTCACGTGGGGAGCCCACGACAAAACCACCTTCGGGCGAGGTTTAGTTTTAAGCTCTTCAATCGTAATTAAATCTGTCAATGACTGTAAAGGGTGGCGAGTCGCAGATTCTAAACTCACAATCGGGCGACCTGTATGCTTCACGAATTGATTCAACACTTTTTCTGAGTAGTCCTCTTCACGGTTAGTGAGGGTTGGAAAACTGCGGATGCCCACAATATCACAATATTGACCAATAACAGGTGCCGCTTCTTTGATATGCTCTGCTTTATTACCATCCATGATGGCACCATCTTCAAATTCCAGTCCCCAGCCATCTTGCCCCACATTCATCACAATTAGTTCCAGACCTAAATTCTGAGCGGCTCTTTGGGTACTCAAGCGAGTTCTTAAACTTGAATTAAAAAATAAAAGTCCCATCGTTCGGTTTTTGCCGATGTGCTTATCGGCATAGGGAGTTTTTTTATATAACAGAGCCTCTTTTACTAAAGCCTGAACATCAATGGCATCTTTGACAGATAAAAAGTGTTGCATATTTTTTCAATGAGTGATTTAGTGAATGAGTGAATATCGTATTTTAATTTATGTACAAATCTTACTCTGATATTCTTCAATGATTCACTTGCTTGAGTAACGGAAAGAAAATTAATATTACCAATTACACATTTTCAAATTAACGAATATTCAAATTGATAAAGCAAAGTTAATTCAAATGTTAAAATATTGCATTATTTTGTTAAAACTGTTAAGAGAAGTTAAAAAACCAAGTAATTGCATAATATAACATTCGTTGTTTCGTAGAAATACTAAATCATAAAATTTCACTAAACTCTTACAAAATCATGCAACATCTACAAAAGAATTATTTGACACGTTTGGCGTATTTAACTATGGTAATTATTGGTATGAATCAGGGTATGGCTTTTGCCCAAGAAGAAAAAAAGGCATTTGATGAAGGCGATAAGATTATCAGTATTGGTGTAAGCAACGGCATCAATAATATTCTATCTACCAGTATTAATCAAGGTTATTATCGTCCTGCTTTTACACCTTCTGTTACATTCGATTATGGCTTAAAGGG
>JALONS010000261.1 GCA_025454855.1 Arcicella sp. | reverse complement strand
ACAAATCAAATCGTCTATAATCAAGATGATTTATTGGCGGTTGAAGAGCCATTGGAAATTCGGATTGGATTTGGAGATAAAAATCACCGCCAACAGAAGAGTATCTCAGTAACGATGCGTACTCCGAGAAATGATTTTGAATTGGTAATAGGGTTTCTTATTTCCGAAGGAATTATCACTCATTATTCCGACATCCAAACGATAAAATACTGCACAGATTTAGGCAAGCAAATAGAAACAGAAAATATTGTTCGGGTAGAATTAAAAGAAAAAATTACGTTCAATTCTGCTCAACTGGAACGGAATTTTTATGCTTCCTCAAGTTGTGGTATTTGTGGTAAAGCCTCTATCGAAACGTTAGAAACAATGGGATGCCAAGCGATACCATCACAACCTAATACAATTAATTCTACCATATTTTTTAACTTACCAAAAATCATCCAACAAACCCAAATTGTATTTAATTATACTGGAGGGCTTCATGCCGCCAGTTTATTTAATACACAAGGCGAATTAATTTACTTGCGGGAAGATATTGGCAGACACAATGCCTTAGATAAACTCATTGGGGCAAGTTTTATGAATGGTATTGATACCTCTAACACCATAGCATTAATGAGTGGACGAGTGGGTTTTGAGATAGTTCAAAAATCCATAATGGCGAGAATACCCGTATTGGTCGCCATTGGGGCTCCTTCAAGTTTGGCAGTAAATTTAGCACGACAATACAATCTAACCCTGATAGGCTTCCTAAAAAGTGATAATTATAACGTTTATTCGGGCATTGAAAGAATAAAAATGAATGAGTAAGATGAATAGCAACGAAAAAATTAATCCACAACCACCGCTAACATTTACGGGGCTTACACTATCCGAACCAGCAAAGGTGGCGGCTGGAATTAAAGCGGTCACTAACTCATTCAAACACGTTTTTGGAGCAATGAATATCGGTCGGGGAACAAAAGCCTTGCTGTCCCTTAACCAAAAAGGGGGTGTCGATTGCCCATCTTGTGCTTGGCCCGACCCCGATGGTGAACGTTCATCCATTGCCGAATACTGCGAGAATGGAGCAAAAGCCATTGCCGAAGAAGCTACCACCTTGAAAGCTGGTCCCGTATTTTTTCAACGTCACTCCGTGGCTGAATTATCTCAAAAATCGGACTATTGGTTGGGGCAACAAGGTCGTCTTACGCATCCTTTAATTATTCGAGAAGGGCAAACGCATTATGAAAAAATCACATGGAATGACGTTTTACATATTATTGCGGAAGAATTGAACAATCTACCAAGCCCAGACGATGCCATTTTTTATACCTCAGGAAGAGCCTCTCAGTTTGGTACGAATAATTTGCCCGATTGTTCCAATATGTGCCACGAATCCAGCGGTTCGGCTCTCACCAAAACGCTGGGATTGGGCAAAGGCTCTGTAACCTTAGAAGACTTTAATAAAGCTGAGGTTATCATCATCTTGGGGCAAAACCCTGGTACAAATCACCCTCGAATGCTTACCGCTTTGGAAGATGCTAAGAAAAATGGGACAAAAATTGTATCGGTAAATCCCCTGATAGAAACTGGCTTGTTAGCTTTTCAGCATCCACAAAGTCTATCGGATATGATTTCTGGAGGAATATCTCTGACAGATTATTATTTACAGGTTAAAATCAATTCAGACCTTGCTTTATTAAAAGCCTTAGCGATTCTACTATATGAAGCCGAACTGAAACATCCCAATTCAGTATTCGACCATGCTTTTATTCAGCAAAATACTACGGGATATGAAGCCTTCATCAAAGATATACAACAGTATAACATCCATGAATTAGTGGTAGAATGTGGTGTTTCTTTACCCCAAATACAAGAAGTAGCCAATTTATTGGTAAAATATAATAAAATTATTATTTGTTGGGCAATGGGGCTAACTCAACATAAAAACGCTGTCATAACAATTCAAGAAATTGTCAATGTTTTACTACTGAAAGGAAGCATCGGCAAAGAAGGAGCAGGAACTTGTCCTGTAAGAGGGCATTCAAATGTGCAGGGAGACCGCACTATGGGTATTTATGAAAAACCCAGTAATGCCTTTTTAGATAAATTAGATGCTGTTTGTAATTTCAAATCACCTCGTAATCACGGCTTAGATGTGGTAGATTCTATCAAAACTATGTACCGAGAAGCTGGTAAAGTATTTGTAGCATTAGGAGGTAATTTTTTATCCGCAACACCTGATACGGAATACACGGCAAAAGCACTACAAAATTGTCGATTAACCGTACAAATTTCCACAAAACTGAATAGGAGTCATTTAATTCACGGGAAAACTGCCATTATTTTGCCTTGTTTAGGTAGAACAGATGAAGATTTACAGGCATCTGGACTTCAATTTGTGAGTACAGAGAACTCTATGGGCGTGGTACAGCAATCAAAAGGTAATTTAACGCCTCCTGCTGAGACCGTTTGGAGCGAACCAGCCATTGTAGCCAGAATAGCTAAAACAACTCTCCGAGACAAGAGTACCGTAGATTGGGATGCACTTATTGACAATTACGACAACGTCAGGGCTTTAATTGAGAAAACAATTAATGGATTTGATGACTACAACCACCGTGTCAGACAAAAAGGAGGCTTTTATCTACCCAATGCCCCACGAAATGGGCAATTTACAACCCAAAATTCAAAAGCAAATTTCACCATTTGCCCTTTCACGCCCTTCAAATTAGCCGATGATGAATTCTTGATGATGACTATCAGAACACATGACCAGTTTAATACGACGGTATATGGTTTAAATGACCGCTATCGGGGTATTTACAACGAAAGAAGAGTTATACTCATGAATACTGATGATATTGAAAATACTGGGCTAAAGCCTTATCAAATTGTTGATTTACACAATTATCACGGTGGCACTCATCGTAAAGCTGAACGTTTTATTGTAGTACCTTATGCTATTCCTACAAAAAATGTCGCTACTTACTTCCCCGAAGCCAATGTTTTAGTACCCATTGATAGCGTAGCCGATGAAAGTAATACGCCAACATCTAAGTCTGTCATCATTAAAATCAGCCCAGTCATTAATCCCGAAACGCAAGAGACAATATTGGCTCAGATAGTCAAAAAGCCTGATAGGGTAGGATAGAGGCACTTCTATTGATTATAATTGAATATTCATTCTATATGTATCCATTTATTATTATACCCTTTTCTATCCTATCTCTATTGCTAATACTCATCCTCTACCTCCTGTTCAAATGAATGAGTCAAATAACTCATAACCTTCTCCTACTTTATCCAATTGGGTTAAGCGTTTACACTTGACTTTCTCTCTATTGTATTAAGTAAATTAATATACGTGAAACCAGCAATTTCTTTTTTGGCATTCTACTCGATTTTTTCAGTGGTATAGGTTTCTCAAAACCTACACTTTAGGGGTTCTCAAACCTCATAATTATTGGGATTTGAGAACCTAAAAGTGTCAGTTTTGAGAAACTGACATCACAAAGTCCATCAACACTTTTTAAGAACTACCCAAAAAAAGAAACGGAACTATAAACTATTTGGCACATAACCGCAGACGAGGTTTCTTAACCGTCATCAGGGTTAGTTAATTGACCCTGACGGCGGTTGAAAACCCCGTCAGCGGTTAATTTTTGATGTTTTTTTACAATGTGGCAAATTCTTTATAATTTCGAAAAGAAATTGCTGACGTGAAACATATAATTTCATAATACATTGATTTACAGTCAATTAACATTAAGTGTTCCACGTGAATATCCTAAATTATTGAAAAACAAGCACTTAGCGACTTATCCACAAAAAGTGTGGATAGCATTCTTTAATATTCTACATTATGTGTAAATTTGAGTAAATAATCCACATAAATAAATGCAACAAATAGATTCACTCAATCAAGTAGCTGATTTTCACCGTACTTTCAAAGCTCCCATTTTAGATACTCCTCAAATACCTTCGGCAGACCGATGTAAACTTAGGGTCAGTTTAATTGCTGAAGAGCTTAAAGAATTACAAGAAGCCATTGATAATAACGACATCGTAGAAGTAGCCGACGCTCTTTGTGATATTCAGTATGTACTTTCGGGGGCTGTGTTAGAGTTTGGTTTAGGTGAAAAATTCGTAGAATTGTTTAACGAAGTGCAACGCTCAAATATGTCGAAGGCTTGTAGTACTTATGAGGAAGCTGAAGCAACAGTAAAATTTTATTTTGAGAAAGATGGTACAGAAGCCGAAATCGTACAAGATGGTGATAAATATTTAGTATATAGAATCTCGGATAATAAAGTACTAAAATCTGTTAAGTATTCTCCTGCGGATTTGAAAGGAATTTTAGGGATATAATCAGTAAAAGCATAAATTTTATGCTTTTACTGATTACAACAGACACATACCTAAAGTTATAGTTCAAAATAAAGTTAATATTTCAAATAGAAAAGGGGATAAAACTACATTAGATTACATGAAGTCAGAATTTTACAATTTTCATACCGAAGAAAACTCTTTATCATTCACCTTTCAAAGCATTAGTGATAAAAAAACAATTAATAAAATAGTTATTTATTCTAAAGTAGCTGATTTTCCAGAAATCTATAATTTAGCATTAGGTGATGTTTTAGAGAATGATGAAATTAGCGATTTGACGATTAGTAATAATTATGACTTACACAAAGTAATAGCAACAGTAGTTCAGACTATGCTTATCTTTTTTAAAAAATATCCCAATAATCACATATACTTTAAAGGTAATACACCAGAAAGAACAAGGCTTTATAGAATTGCTATTTCAAGAGAATTGAATGAAGCAAAAGAAATATTTGATATCTATGGGATTATAGACGACACACTACAACCATTTGAAGTAAACCATGCGTATGAATCTTACCTTGTTTCTTTGAAAAAATAAAATTATCAGCGATATTTGCTTTATGAAGACAACAATAAAGTCAAATATTGATTCTCAAACCAAGTTCTCAATAAAGAACTATAGTTCTTTAGATGAATTTGTTGCATCAAAGTTAAAAGACGCAAAAGAAAGTCTAAAGAAAGTAGATCTATCTGCTTTAAAAAAATAGTAATTTCGCTATTATTACATATTATTCAATTCTGAGAATTAAATAGCCTGAATAAGATTACGAATAGTAAACTATAAACGATTCTCAGCCGGTTCATTTTACCATCACCTCAAGCCATTTCTGCTGTCTTTATCTACTAAATTAGTCCCCTAAATACTCTCCCAAATTACATCCATCAGATGCTAATTCTTATACAACTTTCAAAACCCTTTGAAAGTTGTATAATTTACATTATGTTAAATAAAACATTTAACGAAAAGTAGATATAATAACAACCACCGCTTCTATGTTCACAAAAAAATTCCTCTAACTTTCGTCAGAGGAATTTTGAACATCATTAAAGATGATAAATTATTCACCCAATGCTTTTAATTTGTCTTCCATCTTCAAGATTTGATACAAACTTCTTAAATTGTTTTTACAATCATCTTCTTGTTTGATTGAATACGCTTTCTCAAAGAATGGTAGAGCTTGCTTGAATTTCTCAGTTGCTAACTCTTCTACTGCTTTTCCTTTAGTTTTATAAGTATTCATATCCATCGAATCTACCTCTTTCTTGATAATAACGGCTTCGTTAAAACTCATTACTCCCAAGTTGAAGTTAATATCGTAATTATTGGGGTCTAAGTCTAATGCTTGCTTATAATATTTAAGGGCTTGTCCTCTGGCAGCATCTTGTTTAGCCTTAGCAGCTTCTAATTTCTTAGCTACTTCTACTGTATTTACGGCACTTGCAGCCTGTTGAGCAGATTCAGCATTTAACTGAGTTAATACAGCATTGGCTTCATCTTTCATTTGAGAAACCTCTCCTATTTGCCTTTTAGAAGCTGCCGCAGTTTTTGGCTCTTTCTTCACTTTATCACTCAAACGCTTGATTTCATCATCAAAAGCAGAGATTTTTTCTTTTTGTGCTTGGATTTTTTTATTTAATCCATCTACGTTGCCTTTTGATAATTGTTCTTTGGATTCACGAATCTCTGGCTCAAACTCGTTGGCTTTATTTTCGTACAAAATCCCCAAGTTCAATACTTCTTGCGGTACTTTAGAACCTGATGCTACAGAGGCTTCTAATTCTTTGATGGCTGCATCTATTTTCTTGAAACTCAACAACATATTGATTTTCTCTGCTTTCAAATCTTTATTATTCGGGTGCAAAGCAATTCCTTTTTCAAGCGTAGCGATGGCTTTATCCTCTTTTGCTTCGGCTTTGTAGATTTGTGCCAGTGCATAAATCATTCCAGGGTCTTTACCACCTAAATCCAAGAATTTTTCATAACCTACTTTGGCAGCAGCATCATTTTTTGCCATCTGACCAATCACACCCGTGTACATAGCAGCAGTTGTATCTTTAGGGGCTACTTCCATTGCCATCTGCAAGTCTTTCAAAGCACCACCAAAATCTTTGGTTTGATATTTTCCAATACCTGCATCCATGAAAGCAGCATACATCTTTTGTCCTTCTATCTCAGGTTTACCATCCTTATCTGTTACCATCGTAAGGTATTTTTTTGCCGTTGAAGCTGGGTCAATCGCTAATGCCTTTTTGAAAGAACTCAACGCTTTATAAGCCGCAGTTGGTTCTGCCTTAGTCAATACAGAGTCACGAGAATTTGCAATATCTAAATAGGCTTCGCCACGGGTAACCCAAGTTTTAGCTTTAGCAGAATCTTTCTTCATAATAGCTTCATCTGCTTTTTTCCTTGCGTCGGTCAATGTCTTACGATTTGCTTCGAGCATCAATTTGTCCACTTGAGCGAAGGTTGCTCCTGCTGTCATTAATATAGCAAAAAGAGCAAGTGTTAGTTTTCTCATTGTTTGGTTGAAATGGATTTTGTTTATTTAATTTTATTAGATTTGGTAATTTGTATTTGAAACGTTTTTTATTTACTGAAGTTACAGTCTTAACAAAAGATTAACATTTTCGACAAAGGATACACGGTGTACAGCAAACAGATTGATAAATTTTATATTACGTTTACTGTGTACCGTTCACCATGTACCGAAATCATACTACTCCTCTCCCACTGGCATTTCGTCTGATGTTTCTTCTGTTTGAGAACTAACATTTTCGTTATCAGCCTCTCCTACTATTACAGCATCTGTATCTTCTACGCTTTCTTCTTCGGGATCTTTCACAATTTTAGTTACTGAAGCAATTTCATCGGCTTCATTTTTCAGACGAATCAATTTTACTCCTTGTGTATTACGTCCCATTACTCGTAAATCTGCTACGGCGATACGTATCAAAATTCCTGATTTAGTAATAATCATCAAGTTTGTCGGTAATATTTAAGGCTTTTACACCTTTACCTCCACGATTGGTAAGGCGGTAATCTTCTACATCCGAACGTTTACCGAAACCTTTTTCTGAAACTACTAATAATTGTTGTGTTTCTGGGCTTTCGATACATACCATGCCTATGGCTTTTTCTTCGGTATTTTCTTCATCAAGCCAAATTCCTTTTACCCCTGCGGCTGAACGTCCCATCGGGCGAACTCTTGATTCTTCAAAACGAACTGAACGACCTGTATTAGTAGCAATGATGATATGATTATTTCCATTGGTCAAAGCTACATCTAACAAACGGTCATTTTCCCGAATGGTGATAGCTATGATACCATTTTGGCGTGGACGTGAGTAGGCTTCCAACGTAGTTTTCTTGATTGTTCCGTCCTCGGTACACATGACAATGAAATTGTTATTGATGTAGTCGGGGTCAGTTAAAGATTTTACGTTGATAACCGCACGGATAGAATCACCACTTTCGATATTCATTAAATTTTGAACGGGGCGACCTTTGGCTGTTTTTGAACCTTCGGGAACGGCATATACTCTGAGCCAGAAACATTTACCGCTTTCGGTAAAGAATAACAACCAGTTGTGCATCGTGGCGGTGAATAGATGCTCAGTGTAGTCGTTGTCTTTGGTGGCAACGGCTCTCGAACCTACTCCTCCCCTGCCCTGTGCTTTGTATTCACCGATTGGGGTACGTTTGATATATCCTTGATTAGAAACCGTAATTAACATCTCGTCATCCGCAATCATATCTTCTACCGAGAATTCATCATCAGTCATATTGATTTGCGTGCGACGACCATCTCCGTAGCGTTCTCTGATTTCTACCAATTCATCTTTAATGATTTGTAACTGACGTTCTGGTTTTGCCAAAATATCTTCTAAATCATCAATCAAGCGTTTAATTTCTTCGTACTCTGCCACGATTTTATCACGCTCCATACCCGTTAGGCGTTGTAAACGCATTTCAAGAATGGCTTTGGCTTGGATTTCTGACAAACCGAAATTCGACATCAAACCGCTTTGTGCAGTATTAGGGTCACGAGATTCACGGATGAGTTTAATCACAGCATCCAGATTATCTAAGGCAATGATAAAACCTTCTAAAATATGAATGCGTTTTTGGGCTTCCCGTAAATCATACTGAGTACGACGAACTACTACTTCATTGCGATGTTCAACAAAATAGTGAATTAAATCTTTAAGATTTAACGTATGAGGACGACCTTTTACTAAGGCTACGTTATTAACTGAGAACGAAGACTGTAAAGCCGATTGTTTGTAAAGATTATTCAATACGACGTTCGGCACGGCATCACGTTTGAGGTCAAATACGATACGCATTCCTTGACGGTCTGACTCATCACGGATTTCTGAAATACCTTCGATTTTCTTATCATTCACCAAATCAGCACATTGCTTTATCAAAGTTGCTTTATTCACCATGTAGGGAATTTCAGAAACGATAATTTGGTCTTTGCCCGTTTTTGATGTCTCGAAGGTAGCATTTCCACGAACCACGATACGCCCTCTACCCGTTTCAAACGCATTTTTAATACCTGATACACCGTAAATGGTTCCGCCCGTTGGAAAATCTGGGGCTTTAATATGTTCCATCAGTCCCGCAATGGTAATTTCACGGTCATCAATATAGGCAATGATTCCGTTTACAATTTCAGTAAGATTATGCGGTGCCATATTGGTAGCCATCCCTA
Source organism: Arcicella sp. (assembly GCA_025454855.1). Classification (GTDB taxonomy): domain Bacteria; phylum Bacteroidota; class Bacteroidia; order Cytophagales; family Spirosomataceae; genus Arcicella. Next base: position 1,505 of record JALONS010000261.1, on the reverse strand, counting down.
CGGCAATACCCGATGTTCCGTTCAAAAGAAGGTTAGGGATTTTGGCGGGAAGCACGGTAGGCTCCATCAAAGAATCATCAAAATTGGGTTGAAAATCAACCGTTTCTTTGTTCAAGTCTCCGAGTAATTCCTCCGCAATTCTTTTTAAACGGGCTTCGGTATAACGCATAGCAGCGGGTGAGTCACCATCTACCGAACCAAAGTTTCCTTGACCATCCACCAATGGATAACGTAATGACCATTCCTGAGCCATACGCACCATAGTATCATAAACGGAAGTATCACCGTGTGGGTGAAATTTACCGAGTACCTCACCTACAATACGAGCTGATTTTTTATAGGATTTGTTGTAATTAACGCCCAGTTCGTCCATGCCGAAAAGCACACGGCGGTGAACTGGTTTGAGTCCGTCACGGACATCTGGCAAAGCACGGGAAACAATAACGGACATTGAATAATCAATGTACGCTCCCCGCATTTCGTCTTCGATGTTAATGGGGATAATGTTACTGGTTTGTTCTGACATAGTTTTTTTGAATGTGAAGAACGAGTCAGGTTAGGTAGCTGACAATCATCCTGTTTAAATTCAAGTAAAGATTTTTGATTTAGCTTTGAGTCCTAAATGTAGCTCAAGACTAAAGGCTCAAAAACAGCTTATTATACAAATTTCGTGAAATTTGGGGTGTTTTGCAAATATTGAAGATAATAGATGCGATGGACAATGAGTTTTCGGTAATTTTGGTAAAATGAAATATCTATGCGGACAAATTGACGCTTGAACCAATGAACAATATGCTATTTTTAAAACGATTTTTATTCCTATTTTTCGTACTACTCCAGACCCTTTCGAGTTGCCAACCAACTGAAAAAGCAACTTCCGACCGAGAAAATGAGTCATTCCAAGAGCAAAATGATAATCAGGACGGAAAAAGGAAGCACAAGAAACATCAAAAACGCCATAAACGAGCGGATGCCGATGATGAAAACGAAAAATATACCCCTGAGAATCGCTCAGAGCGAAATAATACGGACATCAGCACAGGCGATGTACCCACAAAGGCTTTAAAAGTATTGAAATATATCCGTGAGAATGGCGTGGCGATGGACGGATACGTAGGTGGGCGGAAATTCGGGAATTATGAGGGCTTACTTCCGAAAAAAGATGCCACTGGCAAGCGTATTAACTATCAAGAATGGGACGTAAACCCCAAAATTCAAGGCAAAAACCGTGGTGCAGAACGTTTAGTAACAGGTTCAGACGGAAAAGCCTACTATACCGATGACCATTATCGGAGTTTTGTGGTGGTGCGGTGATTAAATATCTTTTTCAACCATACAAAATACGTAGTGCTTATTTTGTATAGTTGAAAAAGAAAAATTAGAATAAACCAAAAAACAGAATTATGTATACTAAACTGAATTAGGTTTGCAATAAAAAGGGGACTTCGTTACGTTATTATTTTATGCAATTAATCTTAGAAGAATCACAATTATCGTTGTTACAA
>JALONS010000260.1 GCA_025454855.1 Arcicella sp. | reverse complement strand
TCCTAAAAGTGAAAGCGTTTCACTTTTGGAGATATTTGCATTTATACCTAATGTTTTCAGACTATTTTCCTAAAAGTGAAAGCGTTTCACTTTTGGAGAAATGACTTGTAAAGGCTTATCTTTTCTATCAGGATATCACAGCTTTGGGGGGTCTTCAACTGCTGAGATAGTTTTTTAATCTCAAGCAGTAATTTGGGTTCTTCAATCGAGATGGTAATAGACTCTCCTTTATTAATAACAGCGTTCAGTGTATCAAGGCTATCAATAGAATCTTTAGCAATTATCTCATTTGAAAGAGATTGTATATCTTTTCTACTAATTTTACTTACTCCCTGTAATATTTCTTCTCTCAAAGATTTAGAAAGTTTACTCATACCATCAGCAAATTTTCCATCGTTTTTAATCGTCCGAGAACTCACATTGTAAGTCAAAGCCAAATTTTCTGCTACATTTATCACTGGTTCTTCGTCGGCACTTGCTTGAAGAATGATACCCCTATTTCTTTTTTGAGCATTATATTTTAGTCCTCGATAATAAGACTCTTCTTCGAGCGACAGGTTTCTTCTTCCTATCTGCAAATCAATCATGTAATCTTTTACATCATCAATTGATACAAACACTTTGAGGGTAATCTTAAAATCTATTTTGTTGGCTTTACAAATGGCATATCGGTTGTGTCCATCAACTAATATATAAACGGGGGTTTCGTTTTCTCCACGTCCCAATTCGTACTCGGTGGTTTCCCACAATACAAGGGCATCCTGACAACCGTGTTGAATAATATTCTGTTCTAATTGGGTATATTGTTCTTTTGTAAGAGGTCTGATAAACTCTTGTAGTTCGGTAATGATTTCAATACTATTTTTTACCCTTTCTACATCATTAAAAGCCCCTAAACTGGTTGGTTTGGGGGTATTATGTATGTGGGTCATTTCTTGAGCTTTTTTCTTGAAAAGTTCTTTTTTAGATGCCATCTTGGTTGTATTTATTCCGTTGAAACTACTTCATAAGCCAATTCCATATACTGTTTTGCCGCTTTAGATTTATTATCAAACCTAAAAATATCTTCATTCAAATACTGGCTTTGTTTGATAACGGTAAGATTCTCGATTAGACTTTTGAAAACGGGTAGAGTTGGATATGTCTCTTGTACGTTTTCCATAATTGCTTGATGAATGGTTTGATTATTATGCACCATCGTAAACAAAAAACCACGAACTTTCAACATAAGATTCGTATATTCTTTTACATTATCAATTTTTTCAATCAGATTCCTTACGCCATTAAAAGCTGAACTTTCAGGCTGAATAGGAATAATACACTCATTGGAAGCATTTAAAGCAGAAATAGTCATGATACCTAATGAAGGTGGGCAATCAAATAGAATAAAGTCAAATTGGTCTGCAATGGCTTGAATTTTGCGAGCAAGCCTCATTTCTGAACCCACCTCTGTGATAAGTTTTATTTCATAAGTAGCCATGTTTATATCCGACGGGGCTATAAATAGATTTTCCTCAATCGGTACAATCGGTAACGGGTCTCGTGAGATAAGCGATTCTACCACTTGTTTTTCTGGGTTATGTATTCCAAAGCATTGCGATAAATTTCCCTGTGAATCCATATCCACCAGCAACACTTTATGCCCTAAGATTGCTAATGCTTTCCCTAAATTTATAGTTGTAGTAGTTTTACCAACACCGCCTTTGTGATTAATCAACGAAATACATCTTGCTTTTGTAAAACTATGATCGTGATAACCATAACGGCGTAATACTTCTTCTAATCTGTTTAAATGCTTAGGAGAAAAGGCTTGTATGCCTTCCAAAGCCTTGTAAATAGTAGTATTAGGAATACCAGCTTCTTTTTCTAATTGGGTTCTATTAATAGAAGGTCTTGAAAGTAAAAACTTTCTAACTGTTTCAGTAGTAATCATTTATAACTGCTTTTTTACAATACAAATATATACATTTTAATATAATTATAAAATAAAAATATTTAAATTTATATAATCTACTAAATACTTTCCTTCTGAAAATCATTCACAAAATTTTGCGAATGATTCATCGAAAAAGTCAGGTTAATGAAAAATAGTTTGATTTCAGGTTCTATAACCTGACTTTAACATTCAATGATTCATCGAAAAAGTCAGGTTAATGGGTAAAATAGAGATTTCCTTATACAAAATGTTATACTTTGAGTGAAAAAGTCAGGTTAGAAAAGCTATTGCTCATAATATTCAATTTTAAAATTACGAGTTGATAATTTTCATCGAAAAAGTCAGGTTAAAAAATAAAATAACAAAATATTACTTTTTGGGTTATTAGAGGTTAAAAATGTCAGATAGTCTAAAATATTTTTTCAAAATACTATTATTTTTAGTAATTCCCATTGATTTAATATATTTATCATTAAAATATTTGTTTGTTTAGGAGGTTGTAAGTAACTGGTTATCAATAGGTTAATTTATTTAAACAGACTTTTTTACTGCTTAAACAGACTTTTTCAATTACTTAATTCTTTTTTATCTGACTTTTTCGATGACCTAAACTGACTTTTTCGATGATATTTATATATATCTTTTTGTCATGGTGAAAATAATATATTGAGCGTAAATGCCTGATAGAGAATCTATTACAAAATACATTAAGCAGACGTTGCATTAGAGAAGTCTGTTTAATATATTTGAGTCTAAAATGCAAATATATGAGTAATAAGTCCGAAAATAATCAAGGAGGGTTCATCAAAAGAATTAACAATTATCAACCCAATACTTTAACAACCTCTCGCCAGTCATACACACTACAGGAAAAGCGTATTCTAAGTTACGTAATTAATCAATTTAATCACAAAGATGAATACGTTAAAGATAAGAATGTAAGATTCAAGATTCCTATTCATGAGATTGCTCAACATATGAACTACACAGAAGCTAAAAATGCTGCTCAAGGCTTATTGACTAAACAAATCAGAATTGAAAATCCAGAAAGTAAACAGTTCATTACAAAAAACTTATTTGTAACAGCAAATTACAATGTAGATAATTCAGGTGTTTTGGAAATGACAGTCAGTGCTGATTGTGTGACAGATTTTATCAATTTAGGACAGTTATATACTCGTTATAATCTCGAAATGTTTCTTTCGTTTAACTCTAAATATACCCAAAGAATCTATGAATTGATTATGCTTCATGCAGGTAGAAAGCAATTTGATTTTTCTATTGACTTAAAGGAGTTAAAAGAAATGATTGATGCCACCAATTATACCGTATATTCGGATTTTAGGCGAAAAGTATTAGAGGTAGCTCAAAAGGAACTTGCAGAGAAGACAGATTTTAGTTTTGAGATTTCGACAAACGGGAAACAACGCAATATAAGCAGACTAACATTTAAGGTTTTTTCTTGGAAGAGGGACGCTCAATCAGAAGTAAACATAGACCTTGAAAATTTCATAAATGCTCCTACAATCAATCAATATAACGGGATTAAGCAAATTATTGAAAAAAATTATCAATTTAGAAAAGAGCAAATTGCTAAAATCTTGAATAGTCAAGAACTAAGAGAAAAATTCGTTGAAATAGATGCCAAAATTAATGTAGGGCTAATAGAGGTAAAAACTACGAGAACAAGATATATGAGCGTAGTACTGGGTTTCAACAAGTCTGAAAATATTTAGCATTTATACTTTCTTTTTCCCTGTCAATCTATATAAAACTGGCTTATTGATACAAATCTGCCCCTCTGATATTGCTGTGAATTGAAATGATTAGAAGAATTAGTTATATTAATTTGTTCATCTACTGAGTGAATAGACGTAAATTTACCCTGATTTTGTCTGCTTATTCTTCAAAAAGAGCGATGACCAGTTTCTAAACCATTGATGATTGGGTATTTTAAAGCTACCAAATTAATCCTATAACTATTTGATTTTAAGCAATATAGAAATGCTATTCTTACAGATACAGCGAATTGAAACGCCTGAGAATGAAGTAAAAAATAAATTCGACGCCATTGCCCGTAATAATAAATTCTCAAAGCATAAAAATTCAAGACAAACAGAAAAATGATGGTATAACAGTATAAATTATTACTTTTGATAAATTTCAATTATCAGAACTTAAAAATTTAATAAAAACATCCTTAATGCCCCCATGGAAACTCCAAGTATCCTCCCAATAATATCAATCCCTTCTACGCAATCGCTTGGACTTTCGGTAGATTTAACGAAAAAAATACAAGAGTACGGGCGATTAGGTTTACAGGGAGCGGTGAATACCCAAAGAGCTTACCAAGCGGATTTACGAGATTTTAATGTATGGTGTAAAACCAATGAGCAGATTCCCTTTCCCGTTTCACCAGAAACTTTGGCAGCTTACGTCACCCATTTGGCGGCTGCTTGCAAGTGGGCGACCATCAACCGCAGACTGGCAGCCATCTCCAAATGGCATCAACTGAATGAGCTGGAAACGCCTACCCAAAACCGAATGTTTCGGATTGTCATGGAAGGAATTAAACGCACTAAAGGAATTCGCCAAAAACAGGCTCCCGCTTTTAAAATCAACGAATTAAAGAAAGTGTTTAGAGAATTCGATGTGGGAAGTAATAGGAAACTGAGGGATAAAGCCTTATTACTCTTGGGCTTTACGGGGGCATTTAGAAGGTCGGAATTGGTGGCGTTGAACGTAGATGATTTAACTTTTACGGAAGAAGGTTTAATAGTTTCCATAGCCAAAAGTAAAACAAATCAATATGGTGATTACGAAGAAAAAGCCATTTTTTACAGTCCAGAATCGGTGTTGTGTCCTATTAGAACGTTGCAAGCGTGGATTGGTCGATTAGAAAGTAAAAATAGTCCTTTATTTGTGAGAGTCCGAAAAGGGGATAAAATCACGAGTAGCCGTCTAAGTGATACGACTGTGAACGATTTAGTAAAAGCCTACTTTGGCACAAACTATTCAGCCCACTCATTGAGAGCTTCTTTTATTACCATTGCCAAAATCAACGGGGCGGATGACTCCGAAATTATGCGGCAATCCAAACACAAAACGCCTGCTATGATTCAGCGTTACACTCGGATTGAAGATGTTAAAATACATAATGCAGCAATGAAATTGGGGTTATAAACGCTCTTACTCAATTATGATTTGATGGTAGAAGCCTACTATCTGTCTGTAAGGTATTTGAGTTTGGGTCTAAATTTAAAGCCATTGAAAACATGAACAAAAAAGCCTTATGTAAGTAAGAGCGTGAATTAGTAGTGCTTACTGAATTGTTTGTGGCTTTTTGTGTGCGGGGCGAAATTTGTGCTGGATTGGAATTTTATGTTTATGGAATGTACTACAAAACCCAGTTCGTTGAGTGAAAAATGCGGACTAAATTGAGCCACCCCCAGCGGCGTAAACTAAGCCACTTTTTAGGGTGTAATTTGGTCGCTTTAATCACCAAAGTTTGTTGTTGACGTTCAACTTAAACATAGAGGTGGGGTCGGTAGCACATTTTGGGTAAATATTCTTTATTACTGGACATAGTTTTAAAACTTTGAATTTCAAAAACTATATTGACTTCCGTAACTTGTTTTTACTATCAATAAATCCAAGTCAAAATGAAATCAAATCCAGTATTTAGTGAATTTAATGCGTTTTCTCAGACTTTCGTGAAAGCCTCATACAAAATCTATTTTTAATCTGTCAGGCTATCGTTATGGCTCGGACGACCAATTTAAATACTTTAAAGGATTATCTATCCCAATTATTAGAAAATGAACAAACCGTTTCATGCTCACACTACAAACGCCTGATAAGGTCGGGCGGCGCTCCACTTTTCAATATTCCTAATTCGGTCAGTAATAAACTCATTGATTGTATGCTGGGAATGATTTATAAAACCCTCTCAGAAAGCGTTAAGTATATTATTTTGGATGGAACACAATGGAAAAGAGGTAAAAAATGTGTTCACTTATTAACTTTATGTATCGTATGTCATGGGATAGCCATTCCCATTTATTGGCATCAATTACACAAAAATGGTGAACGTTCCTCTGAGCAAAACCGACAAAAACTATTTAGCGAAGCCTGTGAACGATGGCGATTCACTTAAATTTGGGGCAAACTTCCCACGAAAATGACTTAATTTACTGATTAGTAATAACTTGTGAGTGAAATTATTTTTTCTTAGCCCCTT
>JALONS010000259.1 GCA_025454855.1 Arcicella sp. | reverse complement strand
CCGTTGTAATACCTTCCAGTTTCACCAATGAAACGGGCGGAAAATTTCTTCGATTCATCGGTGGCAATAAAAATACCAAACCGATTGTAGTTGTATTTTCCAGAGGGAATATTAACGTTGAAAAATGACAGAGAATCACTCCCATCTGAGTAATCCAATAATTGATAATAAGTATCTGTAAACAAACCGAATGCCCCACCATTTTGGAAAGAAAACCAAACGGGATTGGTATTCCAGCGTTCTTCTAATAGTTTTCCCGTGGTGGTAGAATAATAATTTAGATAAAAGCCCCCAGGTTCAAAACTACGGATATATTTGGGAAGCCATTTATCCCGACAAAGCCAATATCCACCAGCCGAATTTTCAATTACATCTGGACGAGAAACAAAGCCCATTTCTGGGTTAAAGCTCTGATTTACAAAATTTTGAGACAGCCAATAATTCCATTGAATTCCCTGATGACTCATTTGATAAAAACCTGCGTAGCCTGTATTTTCTCCTTTTCCAGTTGATGCCATCGCCATTGCATTTACGCTTGTACTTTCATCTATCCTGAAAAATCCATCAACGGCAGCAGTGGCATTATCCTCAAATCTGTTATTTTTCCACGTACCGATTATTCCTATACGATTCTGCTTACCGACATTTTTAGAGTAACGTCCCACCAAAAAATTAGTAGAATAATTATCATCCGTACCTCGCTGACGAACGTACATTAATCCCGAATTACTTTTTAAAGAACGATTCACAATTCTAACACCCGCTTCGATGGGTACGGGTCGTCCATTTTCATCCAAACCTATCTGACGACTAAAAAAGGGCTGGATTCTTTGTTGCCCACCGTAAAAATCATCCAAAGGCGTTAGACCTGCGGCAAATAACGAAGCATTTTCTAAAAAAAACTGCCGACGCTCTGGAAAAAAAACAGACAAACGGCTGAGGTTATTTACCTGTCGGTCGGCATCAGCTTGAGCAAAATCGGTATTATAGGTTAAATCTACTACGGTATTCGGAGTAACCGCCCATTTTATTTCCCCTCCTACTTTCAACGAAGAATTATTCTTAAAATCATACAGTTCAGAACCATCATAACGATTATCAGATAACAAAACATAAGGTTGCACCCGAATATTAGGTGACGGTGGAGGCACTTGGATATTAGTCAGTTTACCCGCATATTGCATCCGTGAGGGCGAAAAAGCCCGAGGTACTGCCGACCAAATCGTTTGTTCATTGGTCATTCTGCGGAGTCTAAAAAAATTGATACTCCAAGTTTGAGCATCTTTAACGGGCTGATAACGAAGCGTTTGCCACGGAATAGAAAACTCAGCTATCCAAGCGGTATCACTTCGTGAGGTACGTACACGCCAGAGTCCATCCCAATCTTCATCAAAGACTTGGTCATCAAAAGTCAATAAATCCCTTTGCGAACCGTAAGGATTCGCCATGAAAACCATTGCATTACGTTCATCATTGAAGCCGTCAATTGATATTCCGATTTGGTCACTGCCGCCGTAATCAAAATCTCGTTGGAGATTGGGAACACGCAAGGCTTTCTTCCCGTCGGGTTCGTACATAATTGCCGCAACGTACAGATAGTCAGCGTTGTAGAGCAGCTTAAAAACGGTTTTCTGATTGGCTGCTTGTTTTTGATAAGGCTCAATCTGTACAAAATCGGTTATTTCTTTAGCTTGATTCCAAACCGATTCATCCAATTTTCCATCTACTTTCAGGTTGATATTGATACGGGTAGCCTCCACATTTTTCTTGATAGAATCTGGCAGAAAAACATCTTGGGCAAATGTAGATATAAAACAAAGAAAGAAGTTTAAAGTAAAAAAAATACGCATAAGTTTTTGAAAATCAAGAGGATGAAGTAATGAAAACACAAAGGTAAGAATTTTAAGAAGTGGAAAAAAATATGAAGTTGTTAAGATTTGTTAATGGCAGACAGAACCGTACAACGGAGTGAAGGCTCTTCAATCCGATGATGATTTAATCAGGAATCGTAAAAATAAAAGCGTCGGGTTTCCCCGACGCTCGTTTCATACCAAATAGACCGAGGAAATACCTCTTACCAGAAATAAGTATATAATGCAATTAAGGTAACAATAACGATACCTGCACCGATAGCAAACCCACGAGTAGTTTTAAACATCGAAGCATCAATTTCTAAACCTTTGTTTTCATCAGGTAACACCAAGCCTAAAATAAACATCACCACCACACAAATCACAAAGACCCATCCCATACGGTCGAGGAAGGGAACTTGGGTCCAATCTGCAAAGGGTAAGACATTATTGTGCATGGCTAAGGCAATCAAGAAACCTCCTACTATGGCAAATAATGCTCCTGCTGAGTTGGTTTTTTTCCAGAAAAAGCCCATAATAAATGCCGCAAAAATACCAGGAGAAAGTAAACCCGTCATTTCTTGGATGAACTGAAAACCACCTTTTTTATCAATACCCATAAACGGAGATACTACTATTGCCAAAATCATCGCTATAACAATTACTACTCTACCTACCCAAACCAATTGTTTTTCGCTCATATCTTTGGCAAAATAAGGTCTGAAAACATCCAGCGTAAAAATAGTTGAAATACTATTGGCTTTACCCGCCAACGAAGCCACTACTGCCGCCGTAAGGGCTGCAAATGAAAGACCTTTCAAACCCGCTGGCAACAGATTCAACAATACTGGATAAGCTCTATCTTGGTTAAATTCGCCCGTGGCATCCAACATTTCTTGTTGGAACATCCCTTTTTGATACAACGCATACGCTGCTATACCAGGTAAGGTTACGATGATTGGCATTAATATTTTCAAGAAAGCCGCAAATAACAAACCTTTGCGGGCAGTCTCCAAATCAGCTCCCAAAGCCCGTTGAGTAATGTACTGGTTACATCCCCAATAGTTAAGATTTACAATCCACATACCCCCGAAAAGCACCGTTAGCCCTGGCAAAGCCATGTAATTAGGATTTCCTTTGGGATAAATCATGTGAAAATGGTCATCGTGATTGGCAGTCATCAATTTGAAACCATTTACTAAACCTTCCATCCCTGCTTTTTCAGATACTAAATTGACTGCTAAATACGTAGCTGCCAAACCACCAATTACCAAGAAAAATACCTGAATAACATCCGTGAAACCAATTACTTTCATTCCACCGATGGTGATAATAACGGCAAAAACCGCCAAGAATATCATACAGGTGTAAAATTCAATTCCTGAAATTCCTGAAACTGCCAACGCTCCCAAATACAAAATAGACGTTAAATTTACGGTGATGTAAAGAATCAACCAGAAAATCGCCATAATCAAACTAACGGTTTTATTATACCGTTGGCTGAGAAATTGTGGCATGGTTGAGATTTTATTCTTCAAATAAATAGGCATAAAGAATACCGCTACCACAATGAGCGTAGCCGCTGCCATCCATTCATACGTAGAAATACCCAAACCCATTGAAAAACCATTACCAGACATACCAATCATTTGCTCGGCTGAAATATTAGAAGCAATCAACGATGCTCCAATAGCCCACCACGTAAGCGACCCCTCCGCCAAAAAGAAATCTTGAGTATTAGTTTCTTTTGATTTTTTCCTTTGGTAAATCCAATAGCCATAACTTGCTACCAGAATAAAATAAAACAGAAATACTAAATAGTCAAATGTTTGTAATCCTTGTTGTTGCATGAGCTAAATGTGTTTTAATGAGTTTTGGGAAACAATTAAATAATTGATTAATTTCAACTCCGAAATTACCATTTTTTTACAATTCTTTCTAATAAAATGTATATTCCCTGACCTGTCTTTTACGGTAAGATAAAATTTTATTTGGTTTTGACTTAACTTTTCAAAACATTTTATGGATTTTTGTACACTAAAGATAATTTTCTACATTGTTATTTAACAAGCATTGCATTGTGAATCCACGATTTGAGCCAATAGCCGTCATTATTGCGGATTTGTTTAAAATTTTGGAACTATGCACGATTTTTAATTAATCATTCCTAATTGACAATATGCTATCTCTTTTAAATATCATCTTTTGTATCATCGGCATTGCGGCGGGGTTCGGTATTTTTGCTGTTTATCATAAATTTACCCATAAAGAAGGTAATCTCATCCGCAATGAATCGACAGTTTTATTAGAAAAAATTGAGAAGGTATTTAAAATTGTATTAGCAGAAGGGCATTTTTCGGAAATCTACGACCATACTTCCGAAAAAGAGGTATTATTTGGCTTGCATAAACTCAATAAAAAAGCATTGATTGTTGCCAAAGCCAAAGTATTGGTGGGTTTTGATTTTGCAAAAGTTAAAGTACGTTGGCAAGAAGGTTCACGCACGATGGTGATTGAAGAATTTCCTGAACCTGAAATTTTAAGCACGGATTCCGACTATAAATTTTATGACATCGACCAAGGACTTTTTAATAAGTTTAAAAACGATGAATACACCGCTTTGCTTGCCGATGCAAAACAAACCATGCAAAACAAAGCGATTGCCAGTGAATTACCGAAAATAGCGAAAAAACAAGCCGTTGTGATGCTTACACAAATGGCAAGTTCGATGGGATGGGATATTGATTTTAGATTACCTTCGGCAGAGAAAAAATTATTAGAAATTACAACATTGGCTCAATCATAATCACTTCTTCTTTTTCCACAATCACTTGTCCTTCGCCCAAATCTCTGGTTTTGCGAACGTACTTTTTGGGTGTCATAATCACAGGGCAAAGCGTATCATTTTTTCGTTTTGAAAAATAGGCAGCTAAGCCTGCTGCTCTTTCGATGACAGTAATTGGAAAATTTTTCCCCGCTTGCCGACGTATCACCACGTGCGAACCCGACACATCACGGGCATGAAGCCACAAATCCTCTTTACGAGCGTACCGTTGGGTGAGTAAATCATTATTTTTGGCATTTCTCCCAACCAAAATCTCGTAACCTTCAAAACGAAAATATTTGAATAAATCTTGAACGGTCTCTATACTTTTCTGAGAAACTTCTAATTGATTCGCCTTCTGAAATTTCCTGAATTCTTTGAGTGTTTCTATATTTTCAATGGTATTTATCTGTTGCTCAATATCGGCTAAATCTTGTTCTTTTGCCTCAATGTTCTCCATAATTTTCTGTACTTCAATCTTCTCATTTTTAGATTTTCGGTAATAATTTTCAGCGTTTTTTTGCGGAGACAAGTCTGGCTTCAGTCTAACCTTCAGAGGTTTATCACGGTAAAAATCGTACAATTCAATTACATCCGTTCGTTCTGGAATAGCGTGCAAATTTGCCATAATGATATTGGCAATTTCATCGTGTTTGATGCCCGTATCTAATCCTGATAATTGTTGATAGCTTTTATCAATGTAGGCTTGGGTACGATTTTTCTTCTTTTGGAGAACCTTGATGAGTTGTCCCTTTTCTTTATCAAAAACATTGATTCGGGTAAAGGCGTAATAAAAAGCATTGCTGGCTTCAATGGGGTCTGTGAAAGTTTTTTGTATCTCTCCTCCCGACTCAATCAACGACAAAACAGGTTGATAATCAATCACTTTCAGATAGAACTGAGCGGCATTTAGTTGTGCAAGTAAGTCTTGTATTACTTCCCAATTTACCGTTGGGAAAGTCTGGAGGTACTGGGTTATTTCTTTACCAAAGGTTGGGAAAATGGCTTTCCATCCTTGCTCAAGGAAGGCTTCATAGCTTTGAGTAATCGGACGGTCGAGGGTAGATAAATCTAAATTATTATCCACAATCAATTTGTTATGGAGTAAATCTATTACTTTATTTTCGTGGAGCAGGGCAATGTTTGAACGATTCCCGTACATTTTGAAAAGTAGCACAAAATCATTTTCAAATTCAATTCCAAAAGCCCTTTCATTCAAAAATTGTCTAACGCCAATTACCTTTAAATCAATCAATTCCTTGAATAAATCAACGGAGTTTCGTCCTGCTCTTCGGAAATCTTCGGGGAAATTTAAACAAGCAAAGTCAGGGTGTAATACGGCTTTAATGTAAAAGTCACGTTTCTTTCGCCACTGCTTTCCATCGGTGCAAAAACCCATTAACAATTCATCTTTTTCCTGCGAAAAACATTCTGCCAGTACCATTCCAACTAATTCTTTTTCAAGACGTTTTGATAATTGACGAAGAAAATAATAATTGGTTTGCATGAT
>JALONS010000032.1 GCA_025454855.1 Arcicella sp. | reverse complement strand
TCTTTTGGATTGGATGCGGTTTACATAATCTTAGAATTAGAAACAGAACCAAAACGTAAAATCTCACAAGTTTTAATTATTATCCTAATAAACACTAATCTAAAACAACAATTCTATCAAGTTATGAAAAAGCCAATTTTATCCTCAGCACTTATCCTATGCTTATTCTTAGGAATCATTTCATGCAAAGATGAAATGACAAACATTGTCAATACCATGAATATTGAAACTACTGAAAGTAAATACACTGTGGTAGGAAATCGTATTCGATTTGCAAATTCTGAAGCATTTTATAGTACAATAAAAGAATTGAATGAGAAATCATCTGGTAGCAGTTCTTTTTTTGACGAGTGGGAACAAGAAATTAATTTTATTTCTTTAAGAACTCATAATCTTAAGAACAGAAAAAATATTTTAGAAGACTTCCGTTTCCCTATGACTTTCGCTTCTATCCTCAACGAAAGGGGAGAGTACATGATTGGAGATACTATCGTTTGGTACAATAAAGGGCTAAAACATTTTATACCAAATAAGAATGAAGAATTACTTTCAAGAATAAAACTTAATCCATCTTTAAGTAAGAATACAGCAAAAGCTGGAGGTAATATCGTAAAGACGAAAATGGGTAATGGTAATTTAGTAACCCAATCAACTATCATACAAGCTAATTCTCAAACTATTGAAAAAAGTCATGCTTTCTCTCTGACAGGAGACGGAGCAAATCAAAGAAGATGGGTTTACGAGTTAGTATCATACATTGATTATATTGGCTCAGGAGCAGATAACTACTATGTAGAATTATTTATGCGATTTAAATTACAATGGTTAAGTCCTTCAAATAACGTGTATTATCAAGCAGGCGACCCTCGAACATATGGTATAGATATATATTGTGGTAATAGCTATAATTTACCTTCCTATACTGCATACAATTGCCAATTCCAATATTGGAGAAACACGAACCGTATATTGAACACCATTCATTTAAGCGGCAATGATATATATGAACCCATATTAATAGATGGTGTTTTAGTATGTAATCAGGATTATCCCTATGAGCACTTAGGAGCTTTTAACGTTAATGTAACAGGTTCTATAAGTGCAAGAGACACTTGGTTAACCTCTAATTCTAATCCATCAGACTGGACACTTTCTGGTACAATTTGGTAGATAAAATTAGACTTAACA
Organism: Arcicella sp.; assembly: GCA_025454855.1. GTDB lineage: Bacteria > Bacteroidota > Bacteroidia > Cytophagales > Spirosomataceae > Arcicella. The sequence continues at coordinate 33,033 of JALONS010000032.1, read as the reverse complement.
TACATAATTTTTTAAAAAGAAAATATGTAGAAAGTATAATTCCTAAAAAGTTTTAAGCAGTTGAACGAAAGTAATCGTGTTAATCATTGTATAAACCCATTCTAACTGAAAGAATTTATACAATGATTAGCTTTCAGATACTCAAAAACTTCTGCTTAGTTTCTTAATTCTAACGAAACTAATTACATATTTATCTACTATACTTCACTACCGTCCCTAATTCTTTAGCAATTTGTTTTTCAATTTCTTTAGCGTGCATAAACATCTCCAACAATCGAGATTGCTCATCAATATCTTTGGTTTGGGATATTTGTTTCATTAACTGCTTCATTTGCTGCTCGTTGAAGGCTTTTTTCAGCCGTAAAATATTTTGAAAAGCTAAATCGGCTAATTTATCGTCTTCGGTAGGAACATGAATATCGTGCTTTACCCATGATTCTGAAATACTGTACCTTTCGGTTGAAAGATTAATGGCTTCCATCTGAATATTAGATACGGGATGTCCGATAAAATACTGGGCATCTAAAATTTTTCCTTGCGAAAAATGTTCACGAAAAGTACGGAGAATTTCTTGATAAATAGGGGTCTCAAAGTTCAAACCATCTATTTCGGTAAGGATATATTGGGCTAAAGTAACCCCCGGTGCCACACCAGGGTCCACTTCTTTCGTACCGTGATTGATTAATAAACGGATACATTCGGATTCCTGCAAAGCCATTCCCGAAATGGTTGTTCGGGGTGCTTCGGGCGAATCAATCGTGGGTGTAGCCACATTTTGCGTTGGTGCAAAATCCGTCGGGAAACCCGAAAATTCTTCTCCTTCTTCAAAACTCATCATACCGCCCGCATCAAAAGTAGGTGGTACAGGTTTACTGACGGTTACGCCCTTCGGCAAATCATTCTGCAAACGTTGGCGATTTTGTTCTCGTTCTCGGTCTTTATCCTTTTGTTTGGCTCGTTCAATAGCAACTTTATTACTTTCAGAAATCAGTAATTGCTCATCAATCTGCATCAAATTGGCAGTTTTCTGAAAAAATACCGACCGCTTTATGGAGTCAGGAATTTTAGAAATACTACCTACCATGTTTTTTATCAACTCGGCTCGTTTGAAAGGGTCACTACCCGCTTCTTTCAAGGAAAGCTCTGCTTTAAAATAATTTCACATTCAGCCCTTCTTCCAAAATCATATCCATCCCTCTCAGAGATGCTTTAATACCTGCGGTATCACCATCGTACAAAACGGTGATATTTTGGGTAAAACGTCCAATCAATCGTATTTGCTCAACGGTCAAGGACGTTCCCGAAGATGCCACTACGTTTTCAATACCTGCTTGATGCAAAGAAATGACATCCGTATAACCTTCCACCAAATAGCAAACATCTTTGGTACGAATAGCATTCTTGGCTTGAAAAATACCATAAAGAACGTTTGATTTATGGTAAACTTCGGTCTCGGGCGAGTTGAGATATTTAGCTTGTGATTTATCCGCTTTCAAGATTCTCGCTCCGAACGCAATCACTTTTCCCGAAACGTTATGAATCGGAAAGGTTACTCGGTTACGAAAACGGTCGAAGGCTTTTTGAGCATTTGGGTTAGCGGTTTGTTCGTTTTCTTTCAGAATTGTCAATCCTGCCTTCGCCAAAATGTCTAAGCTATAACCATTTTTAAGGGCTTCTTTCGTGAATGCGTCCCAACCTTCAAGGCTGTAGCCCAGCTCAAAAGTGTTAATCGTTTTATCCGAAAAGCCTCTTTCTTTGAAATATGGATAACCAATTGATTGACCTTCTTCGTGCTTAAAAAGGTTATTTTGATAGTAATTTTTGGCGTAATTAAGAACGATTAGTAAACTTTCTCGTTCGTTTTGGGCTTGTAATTGTTCATCCGTCAGAACGGTCTCTTGGATTTCGATACCGTATTTTTTCGCCAAATGCCGTAAGGCTTCGCCGTAGCCCAAGCCTTCAATATCCATGATAAAACGAATGGAATCTCCCGCTTTTCCACAGCCAAAACATTTATAAATACCTTTGGCGGGCGATACCGAAAATGAGGGCGATTTCTCTCCGTGAAAAGGACAACACGCCCAGAGGTTCGCTCCTTTTTTCTTCAAAGACACATAATCGCCAATTACGTCGGCGATGTCAGCACTTTGTCGGATACGTTCTATGGTTGGTTGGTCTATTCGCATGGGGTTTGGTTATTTATTCAAAATTACGTTTTTTTTGTGAAGATTAAGGTATTTCGCCCCGAAGACACAAAGGCTCAAAAAAATCATAAAACTTAGAGACTTTGCCACGAAGACACGAAGGCTCAAAAAATCATAAAATTTAGAGACTTTGCCCCGAAGACACAAAGGCTCAAAGAATTCTATTTTAAAAATAACTTTGAGACTTTGCCACGAAGACACGAAAGCTCAAAAATTTCATAAAACTTAGAGCCTTCGTGCTTTCGTGGGTATAATTAATTAAAACCTTCCCAACAAAAAACGACAATGAAATATTCTTTTAGGAAAAGGATAACGTAAATTTGTTCATAGAAATTCATTTAGCTTTAGAGAAAACTCCCAATAAAAGCCTAAAGTGTACAGCTTATAACTTACAGCAATTATTTATGTCAAAAGAAAAATCAAATGACCACGGTACAGGTCATATCATTCAAAGTTTAGTAGTAAATGTACTCATTGCTTCCTCAAAAGGTTTTGCGGCATTCATGACGGGGTCAGGTTCTATGCTTGCCGAAACTATCCACTCCTTTGCCGATTGTGCCAATCAAGGACTTTTATTAGTGGGTGTAAAACAATCCAAACGCCCAGCCAATGCAAAACATCCATTGGGATACGGACGAGCCGTCTATTTTTGGTCGTTCATGGTAGCAATGTTGCTTTTTTCTATCGGAGGAATGTTCTCTATTTATGAAGGAATCCATAAATTTCATAATCCCGAACCCGTAGAGAACATTGAATGGGCAATTGGCATTTTAGTATTTTCTTTAGCTTTGGAAGGTTATGCCACGTATTCTAATATCGTAGAATTAAACCAAAGAAGAGGCTCTACGAGCTTTGTAAAATACATCAGAAGTACGAAAGACAGTGATTTAATCGTCATTTTTGGCGAAAACTCTGCGGCAGTTTTTGGATTAATATTAGCCATTGTTGCCCTACTATCTGCGTACTATACGGGTGATGGACGTTATGATGCTTTAGGTTCATTGGCTATTGGTATTGTGTTAATTGCCGTTGCGATTTTCCTTTCGGTAGAAGTTAAATCACTACTCATCGGAGAAAGTGCCGACCCTATCATCAATCAATTAGTGGAAAAAGAAGCGGAACAGAACCCTGATATTTTGAAATTAATTAATTGTATTACCATTCAACAAGGACCAGGAGAAGTACTCATGTGCCTCAAAATTAAATGCAAGCACGAATTGACTTCTCTACAACTCAGTACACTTATCAATAAATTTGAAAGTGATATTAGAAAAGTAGCTCCCGAAGTAAAATGGATTTACATCGAACCCGATTTACAAGAATGGCAGTAGGACAGGAATCTTTCCTGTCTTTTTGACTATTTAACCAGACAGGAAGGATTCCTGTCCTACTGTATATGAAAACAAGAATATTCTGGGTTGAAGAAAACCTCGGTATTATGCCCAGACCATTAGGTGGTGATGACCTTCAGGAAGAAATATCGCATTGGAAAAAATTAGCGGTTGATACCATTGTGAGTTTCCTCACTGACGAAGAAAATGAAGAGTTAGATTTAGAATACGAACGAACAGACTGCCGCAAAGCGGGATTTGACTTCATTAAATTTCCGATACCCGACCGTGACGTACCCGATAGTTTTTTGAAAACCAAAGAGTTAGTACAGATATTATCTGACAAAATAACAGACTCCCAAAAAGTGTTGTTGCATTGTAGAGGAGGTATTGGGCGGGTGTCAATCATTACTGCCAGTATTTTGAGTTTACGAGGTATGAACACGCAAGAGGCCTTTGAAAAAATTGCCAAAATCAGAGGTCTATCCGTACCAGATACTTCGGCTCAAGAAAAATGGACGGAAGAATTTGTCATCAAACTAAAAACAACCTTGAAGTATGAAAATTAATCTTTTCAAATCTATATTCATCTATTGTTTATTAGCTACATCGCAAAGCAATGCCCAGACCTTAAAAGTAATGACTTATAATATTCGTTTGGATATTGCCTCAGACGGGGAAAATGCTTGGAGTCAGCGAAAAGACTTTTTTTGTTCACAAATACAGTTTTATGAACCCAATATCATGGGAGTTCAAGAAGCTCTTCCTAATCAAATTCAAGATTTAGCCACAAATTTATCAGCGTATGAACACATCGGTATTGGTAGAGAAGGGGAAGGAAAAGGGGAAGCGTCAGCCATTTTTTATCTAAAAAAACGCTTTAAAGTATCTAATAATCAAACCTTTTGGCTTTCTGACACACCTGACCAAATTTCAAAAGGTTGGGACGCATCGTATATTCGGGTATGTACTTATGCCTTATTTTACGATAAAAAAATGAAGAAAAACTTTTGGGTTTTCAATACCCATCTTGATAATAATGGCGTAACGGCTCGGCTAAAAGGAATAGATTTGATTTTGAAGAAAATACAAGCAGTAAACGTTAAAAAGTATCCAGTTATTCTGATGGGAGATTTCAATACTGAGCCTCAAACCGAACTTTTGGTAAATCTTAAAAAAGAAATGGCTGATACAAGGGATGTATCCGAAGAAAAACCTTTCGGACCAAGTGGCAGTTTTAATGGCTTCAAGTTTTCTGAACCCGTAACCAGATTGATTGACTACATTTTCGTTGATAAACAATCAGCATTTAAGGTAAAGAAATATGCCATTTTGAGCGATTCCCAAAACTTAAAATATCCCTCTGACCACCTACCCGTTTACGTAGAATTGAAACACAAAGACAAGTAATAAAGAAGAGCCTACTATCCTACTATCTTTTAAATCGCTTGAAGAACGTCCAAATTACATCACAAGCATTCATGTCTTGACTTGTTTTTCCAACAATGGCTTCACTCAAATTTTGGTTTCCCTGAGGCCAAGTGTGTCCACCGTTTAAAATAACGTAACTTACTACCTCACTTCCGTTTTTACCCCCTGAGTAAATCCGTTGTTTTATGGTTGTGCCATCATTGGCAATATCAGGTAAATCTGTTGTTATCGGAGTCTTGTTACATACATTAATGCTCACCCATTTATCTACGGCTTGAAAGTGCGACAAAATTGTTCCGCCCGCTCCTGCTGTCATTTGTCCGCCAATAAATGGAACCAGTAAATCATTCGTTCCATGAATGTACATTGCTGGCACTGTTCTGGTAGTATTACAATTAGAGGCAATTGTGGTGGCTTCTATCGTGGCTGCATTCACGGCAATAGCGGCAATCCTGTTGCTCAATTCACACCCCAATCTCGAAGACATAAAACCACCGTTTGAAATTCCAGTTGCGTAGATTCTTGTGCCATCAACCGCATAGTTGGCAATCATATAGTCGCACATTTGATTGAAAAAATTCACATCATTAATTCCTAATTGGTTAGGAGTGGTTGGTCGTCCATCATTCCAATTATTTTGTATTCCCGCAGGGTACACCAGTACCACTTTATCTTTATCGGCTATCGCCCTAAAATCGGCGGTATTCAGCATCACTTGTGGGCTTCCTCCTCCCCCGTGAATCGCAAAAATCATGGGCATTTTACCCGCATTGTTGTAGCCCACTGGCAAATACACTAAAAAACTCCTTGTGTTCCCATCAACTGTCAGATTAATCGTTTTCTGTTCACTCGGTTTATCACCCGGCTGTGTTACAATATTCTCTTTTCTACACGCAAAGAGCGTACACCATGTAATTAATAACAATATCGTTGATTTCATTTGTTTTTGTTTTACGTTAGATGGTCAGCTTCGAGTATAGTTTAATCAAGGTATTCCAATAAATCTATCGTAATCCATTTTCAGAATATTTATCTCTCCACCATGAATTTTTTCCGCCTTTACAATGTTTTCATTGTATCAGTAGTATTTAATGTTAATTCAATGCGAAAACCAGACGAATACCAAATAATTCTCTTTGATGGCGTTTGTAATTTTTGCAATGCTTCCATTAATTTTATCATTGACCACGACCCCAAAAAACATTTTAAGTTTGCATCTCTCCAATCTGATTTCGGGCAAAATATTCTTCGTAAATTCAGCAAGAATACCCAAGATTTTGACTCCGTAATCCTCCTCAAAAATAACCAATTATACGAAAAAGCAGAGGCAGCGATAGAAATTGTTCAACATCTCTCTGGATTTTGGCAGTATCTCCGCATTTTCAAAGTATTCCCTACTCCTATCCTCAATTTTTTCTACGATATAGTTGCTAAAAATCGTTATCGTATTTTTGGCAAATCTGATGTCTGCCGTATGCCCACTACCGACTTGAGAGAAAGATTTTTAATGGAGGATAGCTAATAGAGAATAGATAATAGTTAATTTTGTGAAAAGCAATAGTCTGAAATTTAACCAAATTATCCTCAACTATTCTCTATCAAATATCAACTATCAACTCAATGAAAGCATACGTTTTCCCGGGACAGGGTTCACAATTTAGAGGTATGGGCAAAGACCTGTACGATAACTCAGCATCTGCCAAAGCTCTTTTCGAGCAAGCTAACGATATTTTGGGCTTCCGCATTACTGATATTATGTTTGCAGGTACCGACGAAGAACTCAAACAAACCAAAGTTACCCAGCCCGCTATTTTTTTACATTCGGTTATTTTAGCCAAAGAAAGTACCGACTTTAAGCCTGATATGGTGGCAGGGCATTCTCTGGGTGAGTTTTCGGCATTGGTTTCAGCAGGAGCATTAAGTTTTGAAGATGGTTTACGCTTAGTCTCAGCTCGTGCTTTAGCTATGCAAAAGGCTTGTGAGGCAAATCCTTCAACGATGGCGGCAGTATTAAATTTAACCGATGAAGTCATTGAAGAAATTTGTGCATCTGTTACGGATGAAGTGGTGGTAGCCGCCAATTATAATTGCCCTGGACAAGTAGTAATTTCTGGTTCAAATGAAGGTGTAGCCCAAGCGGGTGAAAAATTAAAGGCAGCTGGAGCAAAACGAGTTTTACCACTACCCGTAGGCGGTGCCTTTCACTCACCTTTGATGCAACCCGCCCGTGAAGAATTAGCGGCTGCCATTGAAGCCACTACATTTGCAAGTCCAGCTTGTCCCATTTACCAAAACGTAAATGCTCAACCATCCACCGACGTTGCAACGATTAAGGCAAATCTCATTGCTCAATTAACGGGGGCTGTTCGTTGGACACAATCTGTGCAAAATATGGTTACTGACGGAGCAACTACCTTTGTCGAATGTGGTCCGGGTAAGGTTTTACAAGGACTAATCAAGAAAATCAGTCCAGAAGTGGAAACTGCCAGTATTTAATTTAATTTTTACGAATTGAAGAGTTAAAAATAAGCTACTGATTGTCAGAGATTTAAAAACTACCTGAGTCATACGCAAAATTTTTATCGGCATAAATGATATTTTTTTCTTCTTTTGACTTGACACATAATAATTAAAAGCGTAATTTTGCATCACTTTTCCGAACGACATAAGTCAGCAAGAAAATAGATTGACCGATGGTGTAATGGTAACACAACGGTTTTTGGTACCGTTATTCATGGTTCGAATCCATGTCGGTTAACAAAACCTCTCAGCAATGAGAGGTTTTTTGTTTTTATGCCTAAACGGCACAATAAAAGCCCTTGAAAATGTTTCAAGGGCTTTTATTGTAGCTCGTCAGAACCTACTATTTTTTAGATAGTTTACGTATTTTTCGTTCCAAACGATTTATTTTTTTGTTCTGTTCTATCACGTATAACGTCAATTCCTCTACCTTCTGAAGCAGTAAGGCTTGCGTACGAGCAAGGTCTATTCCTTCCTGATTAACCTCAGCAGTAGTGGGCATATCAGGTAGATGTTTGTTCAATTTGATATACTCTGCTACCTCGCTCAATGTTCGTAATTTATAGTTGGGGTCAAACACAAAGTCAGCCCAAAAAGTAGTTCCATTAGTAGCTACTCTTACTTTCTCAGTGATGATACCGCCACTCACTGCCATTTTATAAGTACTACCAGCGGGAATAGTGACAGTTGTATTACCCACAACGATTCCATCAGGAAAACCTACGGGTGCTTGTGCTTTGGAGATTTGAGCCAATGATAACCCAAATAAAAGTGTTAGTAAAAATATTTTACGCATAGCCGTATTTGTCAATTAAAATTTATGAAATTTAAAAAAAAAGGCTTTAAATACCAAATCTATCTTGCACAAAATCATCCTGAAATGAGTATTTGGTCATAAAAGCAAAAATCTCTCAGAAAGGATTCCGAGATATTCTTGTTATTTCAATTTTATCTTACAAATCGGTCAAATCAAAACCATCCATGAAAGCGGTAGTGAATTGTCCAGATTTAAAACGTTCGTCATCCATTAATTTGATGTGGAACGGAATGGTAGTTTTAATACCTTCAATCACGAATTCTTGTAAAGCTCGTTTCATTCTTAAAAGTACTTCTTCACGGCTCTGCCCTGATACAATTACCTTCGCAATCATAGAGTCATAATTGGGAGGAATCGTATAACCAGAATATACGTGACTATCAATACGTACCCCGTGTCCACCTGGTAAATGTAAATTGGTAATTTTACCTGGTGACGGACGGAAACCATTAGCTGGGTCTTCCGCATTAATTCTACACTCTAAAGCATATATTTTGGGAACGTAATTTTTACCAGAAATTGGAATGCCCGCTGCTACTTTAATCTGTTCTTTAATCAAATCAAAATCAGTAACTTCTTCCGTAATAGGATGTTCTACTTGAATACGGGTGTTCATTTCCATGAAGTAGAAATCACCGTTTTTATCAACCAAGAATTCTATTGTACCTGCTCCTTCGTATTTAATGGCAGCTGCTCCTTTGATAGCGGCAGTTCCCATACGCTCACGAAGCTCGGGCGTGAGAGCGGGCGAAGGTGTTTCTTCACATAATTTTTGGTGACGACGCTGAATAGAACAATCACGTTCCGACAGGTGACAAACCGTTCCGAATTGGTCGCCCACAATTTGTATTTCAATGTGACGTGGTTCTTCTACGAACTTCTCCATGTACAGTCCATCGTTTCCGAATGCCGCCGCTGATTCCGTTTTGGCATCATCCCACAATTTCTCAAACTCGTCTTCATGACGGATGATACGCATTCCACGTCCGCCACCACCCGCAGTAGCTTTGATGATTACGGGATATTTTATCTCTTTGGCTAATACTTTGGCTTCCTGAACGGTATCAATTAAACCGTCAGAACCTGGTATTACGGGTACACCTGAGTTCTTCATGGTAGCTTTAGCAGTTGCCTTGTCTCCCATTGAATTAATTTGCTCGGCGGTTGCTCCGATAAATTTTATACCGTATTCTGCACAAATTCTTGAGAATTCGGCATTTTCTGATAAGAATCCGTACCCTGGATGGATGGCATCAGCCCCTGTAACTTCGGCGGCTGAAATGATAGCAGGAATATTGAGATATGATTGACGGCTTGGCGGAGGACCGATACAAACCGCTTCGTCAGCAAATTTTACGTGAAGGCTCTCACGGTCGGCAGTGGAATAAACAGCTACCGTTTTGATACCCATCTCACGGCAAGTTCTGATGATTCGCAAGGCGATTTCACCACGATTGGCAATAAGTATTTTTTTAAACATATTTTAGGGGTTAGGGGCTGGGGACTGGGGATTAAGGATTGGAGATTAGAGATTGGGGACTAAAAATTAAGCATTATGATTATGAAATATATAACTGTTAGAAAAACTAACTACTCATTTCTAATCCTTAATTGTCTAATTCTTAATTACCTAATCTCTAAGCTCCTAAATTGCCTAACCCCTAATCCTTAATCCCTAAAAATTACTGTTCCACAACAAAAAGAGGTTGGTCAAATTCTACTGGAGTAGCATTTTCAACCAAAACTTCAACGATTTTACCTGAAATTTCAGCTTCAATTTCGTTAAATAACTTCATGGCTTCAATAATACAAACGGTTTTACCTTTTGAAATTTCCGAACCAACTTCCACAAACGCTGGCTTATCGGGTCCTGCGGAACGATAAAATGTACCAATCATTGGTGATTTAATGGTAACTCTATTAGCAGCTGATGCTGCTGGTGCAGGGGCGGCTGGTGCTGAAGGGGCAACTGGAGCCACTTGTGGAGCAATAGGAGCCACCACTGGGGCAGCTACAACAGCCTGCGGTACAGCAGCAACTTGTTGAACCACGGGGGCTACGCCGTAACGTTTAACCGATAATTTTAATTCAGAGGTTTCAATATTTACCTCATCAAGCGTTGACTGTGCTATAAAGTCAAGAAGTTTTTGAATTTCTTTATTTTCCATTTGTTTTAGGGATTAGGGGTCGGGGGTTAGGGATTAGAGATTAGGTAATTAGGGGTTAGATAATTAGGGATTAGATAGTTGGTGATTGAAAATTGAAGTTGTGAAACAAGTGCTTGAAAGTCTAAAACTTATTTCTAATCCCCAATGCGGAATGCTACCCGCCCTAATTACCAATTTACCTAATCTCTAATTCCTAATTACCCAGTCCCTAACCTCCAATTCCTAACCCCTGACCCCTTAATTATTTAACTCTTTCTACGTACTCATAAGTACGAGTATCAACTTTAATTTTTTCGTCTTGTTGAATGAATAATGGAACGGTAATGGTTGCTCCTGTTTCTACCGTAGCTGGTTTTTTGGGTGAGTTTGCCGTATCTCCTTTGATACCGTTTTCAGTATAAGTAACCACCAACTCAACAAACATAGGCATTTCACAAGAGATTGGCAAATCGGTTTCGGTATTGATAAGAATTTCCACTTCTTGTCCTTCTTTCATTAAATCCGAAGCCTCTACCATTTCTTTATTAAGCGTAATTTGCTCGAATGTTTCGTTATCCATAAAAGTAAAACCAAACTCTTCCGCATAAAGATATTGGAAAGTTCTACGTTCAACTCTCACGGGGTAGATTGTTACGCCCGAGTTAAAAGTATTATCAATTACTTTTCCCGATGTTAGTGATTTTAGCTTTGTTCTCACAAAAGCAGGACCTTTACCTGGCTTTACGTGAAGGAATTCAACGATTGAAAATAAATCGTTATTGTATTTAATTACTAATCCGTTTTTGATGTCTGCAGTAGTTGCCATTTTTTTGTTTAGCAATTCAGATGAATGATATGCTTATGGTTTTTATTTAGTTTTTGAACTGTTTAATTATATTTCAAGAGTGAAAAGTTATTTTTATTGTGGAGTTTCTAAAAGTAAACACAAACAAAAGCAATAAAAGTTGGTAGAAAGTAAGGAGTATTTAAAATACAGCAAGTCCAGATAATAAAAAGTTGATTTCTGAAAAAACCTTAATATTTTCTTCATCAATAGGTGAAAATTTATTGTAAACCTTTAAAAAGACGATAGCTTTTGCTGAAATAATTGTTATATGATATACAGACACATATTTACCGCTAACTACATCAATTATACCATATACTAAGGCTCTATATTTCCCAAGACCATCCGCTGACTTAATCTTTATTACTTCAAGTTCTTTTAAAATAAAATTTGGATTGAGCTTATTTATCAATTCTTGTTGATTTAGTTTAATTTTTTCCTCAGCAATTTGTTGTGCTTCACTGGACAATTCCCCTTCCAACGGATGAGTCTCTATACTAATCAACCCAAAACTCTCTGCATTAAAAAGTTTGTCTTCCACAATTTCCATATCAGAATCAATACTTTTACTATTTACAACTTGCTCAAAATTATAGTCCAGACGAGTCTTATACATAACTCTGACATTATTGCTTTCTAAATAGTTTACTTTTATGTTTCGTAAAGAAATTAGTTTATTCCAAATATTAAGAATGCCCATATTATCAATCAATCAATAATTATTTTTTTCTCATACCCGTGGACAGTATCTTCACTGCCTATGTAATTTTCATGTTTTTAACTCTTTATTAATCAGACAATTATAATAAAAAGCTCCAATAGAATCAACATTTTACAGAATTGCAACGATGTTTTTTCCTAAAAATAACATCAAAAACATTCATCTTTGAAGCATTATTTTGTTTTGAATAATTAGTAAAAATAACTATTCTCAATCTATCATTAACTCACCAGCCTGTTCTTGTATATAAACCTTCGCCTGACAAAGTGCTGAATAAATAGCTGATAATTCGTCAAACTGTGTAGCGTCGTAATTATCGCTAAGGGTATAAGTTTTGTTTTCCAAAACCACAAACTGCCAAATAGAACCTAATACGAAACATCCTAAAAGTGGTCTATTGTCTTCATTCAGATATTGAGCCGCCACCATTGCTGATAAAACTTGCCCTAATGGTTCGTCAGCCCGTTTAGAGGGTTTATATTCATGAATGAAAAAATACGGTTTTAGCGGGTCTTCCTGACCAGTGGCTATCATCACTTCTGGGCGACCATACAGCGTAATATCATTGATAGTAGCACTTAGTTTTCTTTGGCTAAATGTACCAAAATTATCACCTCTCAACCTTGCCATTTCTACAATATGAGCGATGAATTGGAATTTGAGTTCGTCTTCATTCCAAGACCTGTAAAACCTTTTCAGTAATTCTCTTTTTTCTTGTAGAAATATTTTTTGATAATCATCAAGCGGATGAACAACCGATAACCATTCCGTCAAAAGCTCTGACGAATCGGTTTCTTTCAGATGAAATGCCAGACGCACTTCTTGCGTTGTCCAATCATCAAAAGATTTTCGTTTTATATTAGCTGTCATGTTCTTAGTTTTCTATAAGATCTCTAATCTGAAATATTAACTCCGCACTCAAAACTCTACACTCCTAAATCGCCCATTTCAGATAAACACTACCCCAAGTAAAACCACCACCAAAGGCTGCCAAAATCAGATTATCTCCTTTTTTAAGCTGTGATTCATAATCCCATAAACAAAGGGGAATCGTTGCCGCCGTAGTATTTCCGTATTTTTGGATAGTCATCATTACTTTTTCTGGACCTACCCCCATCCTATTTGCCGTAGCATCAATAATTCTTTTATTGGCTTGATGAGGCACTAAAAAAGCAATATCGTCACCCGTAAGATTATTACGCTCCATAATTTCTGCCGATACATCTGCCATTCTTGTTACGGCAAATTTAAACACTGCCTGCCCCTCTTGGTAGATATAATGCCATTTATTTTCAATCGTCTGATGCGTTGGCGGATAGGCACTTCCTCCAGCTTTCTGAATGAGATGATTTGCTCCAGACCCGTCAGACTTCAAAATAAAATCTTGGATACCTAATCCTTCATAATTGGCTTCTAACAGAACTGCTCCTGCCCCATCGCCAAAAAGTACACAAGTGGTGCGGTCGGAATAGTCCACGATAGACGACATTTTATCTGCTCCTACCACCACAACTTTTTTATACCGTCCAGATTCTATGAACATAGCACCCGTTGTAAGAGCATTCACGAATCCAGAGCAGGCTGCCGCAATATCATAAGACCCCACGTGCGGAATTCCCACTGCATTACAAATAATATTGGCAGTAGCAGGAAAAAAGTGGTCAGGCGAAATGGTGGCACAAATTAATAAATCAATCTCTTCTGGATTAGTATTAGTTTTTTCTAATAGTCCTTTCACAGCCTCTATTGCCATCACAGAAGTGCCTTTCCCTTCTCCTTTTAACACATGACGTTGTTTAATTCCCGTTCTTGAGGTTATCCATTCATCATTGGTATCAACAATTTTTGCAAGGTCGGCATTGGTGAGTATATCTTCGGGTACGTACCCTTGAACACCTGTAATAGCAGCAGTGATTTTAGTCATAATGTTTTAGGGGTTAGATTTTAGGGATTGGGGATTAGAGATTAGGAATAAGATTAAAAGCCTTTTCAATTCAAACATAGAAAAAACTTGAAACTCCTAATTCCCAATTACCTAATCCCTGACCCCTAAATCCTAACTTAATGCTTCTTTAATTTTCTGAGTAACTTCTGATTCTACTATCTTGTAGCATAGATGAACCATATTTTTTGCCGCCGTTGCCGACGATGAACCATGAGCAATGATAACATTTCCGTTTACCCCAATTATCGGACTGCCTCCCACGGCTTCATAATTTGTTTTGTCCAAGAACTCATCTCTAATACCTCTATCTTTCATGATTCCGTACAGAGATTCTCCCATTTTCAAGATAATATTTCCTGTAAAACCATCCGTTACAATAACATCGGCTTTGCCCTTAAAAAAGTCTTTACCTTCAATATTACCCACAAAATTAATGGTTTTATCTTCTTTCATTAGCTTATGAGCTTGCTGTGCTACCAATGAACCTTTCTCTTCTTCTTCCCCAATATTCATCAGGGCAACTCTCGGTGATGCTACACCCATGGTGGCTTTGGCATAAATAGAACCCAACACTCCGAACTGAGCCAACATTTCTGGTTTTACATCTGCATTGGCTCCAATATCCAAGATAACTGCCAATTTACCGTCCGTCTGCGGAGCAAAACCCGCAATCGGTGGTCGTTGTACGCCTTCTATCGTTTTGATTGAAAATAACGACCCAACCATCATTGCTCCCGTATTTCCCGCTGAGGCAAATACGTCAATCTCGCCTGTCTTTAAAAGTTTAAACCCAACTCCGATACTGGAATTGGGTTTAGATTGTAATGCTCTAACAGGGTGTTCACCCATTTCAATAGTCTCATTTGCTTCAACGATTTCAATGTTTGTTCCCTTAAAGTTTTGCTTATCAATAACTTGTTGAATCTCTTGTACTTTACCAATTAATACAATAGTTGCACCAACGGGTAACTCTTGAGCCGCCAAAATAATTCCTTCTACGATTGCTTCGGGAGCGTAATCTCCTCCCATTGCATCAATACCTATCTTCATTAATATATTTTTCTGGTTAAAAGATTTAACCACAAAATTAACGACTATTGAAGTGTTTATTGGTATTTTTTCGTAAAAATAATTAGAAAACAGGGTTGGTGGGTAGGGGGATAAAAGTATAACCCACTATTAATCAAAAGTTTGAGTTTAATTTGAGTATAAACTAAATACAAACACTTATAAAATTTAGGGGTTGGATATTAGCTTGATACTAACTTCCAACCCCTAAACCCTGACGACGGATTACGCTTGTGGAGCGTATCCTTCTACTACCATTTTACCTTTGTACATAAGGTTTCCCTCAAATACGTGAGCACGGTGACGTAAGTGAATTTCGCCAGTAGTAGGGTCAGTAGTGATTGTTTTTGGAGTTCCGAAGTCGTGTGAACGTCTTTTATCTCTACGAGTCGTCGAATGTCTGCGTTTAGGATGTGCCATCTCTTTATTTCCTTATTTTATGATTCTTATTGTATATTAATATTAATTTTCTCTTAATTTCATCAAAGCCGCCCAGCGGGGGTCAATGGGTTTTTCTTCTTCTTTCTCGACTTCTTCTTCACCTTCTTTGAGGGTTGAATAAACTATTTCACCTTCATCTTCAAAATTGTCGTCATCCTCTAAGTCAAGGCTAAAATCTTCATCATCCTCAAAATCTAACTCATCGTCGTCTAAATCTTCATCATCAAATTCTTCTTCCTCATATTCATCTTCAAACTTTTGCATCAAACTCTCATAGGTTACTTCATCTTGAATAAATCTTGGATGCAGTTTTTTGATGGGTATTTGCAAACCGATAAAATCAAAAATATCTTGTGCTACATTGATGTACTGACTGTTACGGTCGATGAGCATCAATTCTTCCGTGATTTCTTCGGTGTGGTCAGAAAACTTTAAAATCATTTTCTGAGTTACATCCACTGGAAAATCAAAGAGGTCAAGGCTTCTATCACAGGTCAATTCTACGCTTCCAATAATTCTGTAAACCATTTGAATCATGGTTTCAGACTTGTCTAATGTAACGGTTGCTTTGAAATTACCTCTTAATATTAAATCTTGTTGAAGAGCCACAAAAAAAGCATCGTCTCCCTCAAATTCATGCACATATTGCTTGTTTTCAAGGCGGAAAATATCAATTTTGAAACTATTTAAGATGCTCTTTTTCACAGACTTTCATTGAAAAGACTGCAAAATTAGAGACTTTTTTTCAGAAAGAAAAGGAAAGGGAGAAATTTAGTTGATAGCTTAACAATTCTCAATGATTGAGGAATGTCCAGTAACGCACAAAAACTGTCCGAAAACGAACAGTTTTTGTTTTAACATATTCCATAAATATCTAAAAATCAACAATTTACATATTTGGCATAAGTTTAGACTATTATTCAAATATCTTTTCTACTGAAATCTCAATACCAAGAACGCTATCTTTTACCATATCCTTTTCATGGAAAAAATTATAATGGTAAGGACTATCGTAAACGATGACGGCTTTCAGTTCTGGAACAACAATCCAACAAGATTTTATACCAAAACTGAAGTAGGGTTCCAACTTGCTGGTCATATCTTTAGTGCTTTGAGAACCTGATTGAATTTCTATGGAAAGCAAAGGAGCATCCTGACGACGTGAGGGGTCATTTTGGAAATCTAATTCGGAATAAGGGTATGCTACAATGTCTGGCGTACTTCCATTGGGTTGAGTATCTAACAAAACTTCACTGGCTAAACGGAAGTGCTTAGGATATTTATTTTTTAATTCATATCCAATATTGAGCTGAATTGCTCCATGAATAAGTGTTGGCATTGGTTTATTTCTTTCAATTTCGTAGGTGGATAATTCTCTGTTTACTACGGTCTCATTTAATAGTTCCATAATTTACATTGTTTATTTTCTCAAATATACATAAAATACTAAGGTCATGTTACAAAACTATTTAAAAATCGCTCTCCGCAATCTGCTCAGAAATAAGGTTTATTCTTTTATTAATATCGCTGGGCTGGCAGTAGGCATGGCGGTTGCTATGCTCATTGGACTTTGGATGTACGATGAAATAACAACTGACCGTCACCATAAAAACTACGATACCATTTACCAAGTAATGATGCACCAAACCTTTGATGGACATCGGGGTTCGCAAACGTCTATGCCTTATCCAATGGGTGAAGAGCTGAAAACTAAATTTCCTGAATTTAAGGCAATTGCTATGTGCGATTGGGGTGGTGAGCGTGCTTTGCGGATTGGAGACAAGAAAATTCTGAAAAGGGGCTATTACATGGGGCAAGAATCAATTGAGATGTTCTCGTTTAAAGTATTACAAGGAGATAAAAATCCACTAAAAGACCCCTACTCTATTGTATTAACCGAAGAAACTGCCAAAACTATATTTGGTAATGAAAATCCCATTGGCAAAGTACTGAAAGTAGATAATATCGTAGATTTGAAGGTAACAGCTGTTATCCAGAAGCAACCCCATAACAGCACTATTCAGTTTGATTTTTTAATGCCATTTCATTTACAGGAAAGTCAATTTGATTGGATTAAGCAGTACCATAAATCTAATTGGGGAAATAACTCATGGCAAGTGTATGCTCAATTACGTTCTGCCGATGACCTTGAGAAAGTGAATGCCAAAATCAAAAATTTAGTTCTCAATCATACCAAAGATGATGTATTAATGCAAAAAAGCGTGAAACCTGCTGTTTTCTTACAACCAATGGCAAAATGGCGGCTTTTTTCTGATTTTGAAGAAGGAATCAATGTGGGTGGAATGATAAAATATGTGCGTTTATTCGGGATTTTGGGCTTTTTAGTATTGATTATTGCGTGTATCAATTTCATGAATTTAAGTACCGCTCGCTCAGAAAAAAGAGCGAAAGAGGTAGGTATCAGAAAAGCAGTGGGGTCGGTAAGAGAACAGTTAATTGGTCAATTCCTCAGCGAATCTTTACTGATTTCATTCTTTGCTTTTTTATTAGCGTTGAGTATCGTGGCATTGGCACTTCCGTTTTTTAATAAACTAACGGACAAAGAAATGATACTGAGTGTCACCAGTCCAATTTTATGGCTCATAATGATTAGTTTTACCATTCTCACGGGTTTATTGGCAGGCAGTTATCCAGCATTTTATTTATCAGGCTTCAATCCTGTACGGGTGCTTAAAGGCAACATCCACGCTGGCAAAAGTGGCTCTTTACCCCGCAAAATCTTAGTAGTTACTCAATTTGCTTGTTCGGTAGTATTAATGATTGGTACTATCATCATCTATCAACAGGTGCAACATGGTAAAAATCGCCCGATAGGTTTTGAAAATAAAGGACTGATTTCAGTAACTACTTCTAATGATTTAGACAAAAATTTTGAGGCACTTCAAAACGATTTAGTAAGCTCAGGAGCGGTATCTTCTATTTGTAAAAGTAATTCGCCACCTTCTTACATTTACAGTAATCAAAACGGTTGGGAATGGAAAGGAATGCAGCCCAACGATAAAGGAGTGATTTTCTCTATGATTGCTACCAGCTACGATTATATTAAAACGATGGGCATAAAACTTTCGGCAGGACGAGATTTTTCTAAAGATTTTGCCTCTGATTCGCTGGGTGTTATCTTGAATCAAGCAGCGGTAAAACGAATGGGACTAAAAGACCCACTCAACGAAACGTTGAAAAAAGATGGAAACACCATGCACGTTGTGGGGGTCATTCCTGATATTCAGATGGAATCTCCGTTTCGTCCAGTTTCACCCATGACGATTGTATTCAATAAAAATTGGTCGAGTTATATTTTCGTAAGACTAAATTCTAAATTGTCTGCTTCTGAGGCTCTCAAAAAAATTGAACCTATCTTCAATCGGTATAATCCTGGTTTTCCATTTGACTATGAGTTTGCCGATGAAGAGTACGCCAAGAAATTTAATTATACGGAGTTAGTAGGCAAATTAGCCGCTGTCATAGCCATATTAGCTATTTTCATTTCGTGTTTGGGTTTGTTTGGGTTGGCTTCTTTCATGGCAGAACAACGTACCAAAGAAATTGGCGTAAGAAAAGTGTTGGGAGCGAGCGTTTTGAATCTCTGGACTTTACTATCTAAAGACTTCATCGTGTTAGTCCTTATTGCTTGTGGAATAGCTATTCCCATTGCATATTTTGCGATGAATGAATGGCTTAAAGATTATGAGTACAAAATCAGTATCGGAGTAGGCGTATTTGTTTTAGTAGTGATAACGGCAATCGCAATCACCTTACTAACAGTGAGTTACCAAGCTATCAAAGCGGCATTGGCAAACCCCGTGAAGTCACTGAGAACAGAATAATAATTACCGTTATTCAAATATCTTTTTCAGTTCAACTTCTATATTCAATACACTATCTTTCAGTACGTCGTTGTGGTGAAAGTAGGTATAATTGAAGGGATTGTCATACACGAAAATACCTCTGAAATCGGGAGCTACAATCCAACAAGACTTTACCCCGAAATAGAAATATTGTTCCAATTTGTCGGTCATGTCTTTGGAACTCTGAGAGGGAGACTGTATTTCAACCGTGAGCAATGGAGCATCTGGTCGGCGAGATGGGTCATTTTTATAATCCATCTCACCCATTGGGTAAAGTACCAAATCGGGCGTGCTTCCCGTAGGAACGGTGTCTAAGGTTACTTCGCTGGCAATACGAAACTGATTAGGATATTTTATTTTAAGTTCAAATCCAATATTGAATTGTAGTGAACCATGTATAAGTGTTGGCATAGGTTTTCCTCTTTCTATCTCGTAAGGCGAAAGTACTTTTTCTGTTACGGTTTCGGTTGGTAGTTCCATAAGTATTATTTTTTTCAAAAATAACAAAAAAACGATAATAACCATTCTAAAGTTTGAAAACTTTATTAACTTTTTAACGTAAAAAAGCCTGTAAATCTGAGACTTACAGGCTTTTTTTATTAGAAAAATTGACGAATCAAATTCCGTTGGCTTTCTTAATGTATAATTCCAAAGCACCCGTCATGGATGGAGCATTGGGTAGTGGAGCTTGAATATCTAAAATAAGACCCGCATCCGAAACCGCTTTGGCAGTGGTAGGTCCAAAAGCTGCCATTCTGGTTTTATTTTGTTTAAAATCTGGAAAATTATGTAATAATGACGTAATGCCAGACGGGCTAAAAAATGCTAAAACATCGTAATAAACATCTTCTAAATCCGACAAATCAGCCGAAACGGTTTCGTACATAACGGCTTCGGTAAGATGTAAGTCATTCGTTCCCATAAAACCAGGAATATCATTCGTACGTTTATCAGAACATGGAAACAAGAATTTTTCCGTTTTGTGTTTCTTGATTAACTCTAACAATTCCGCTGCCGTTTTAGTACCTGTAAATATTTTACGCTTACGGATAACGATGTATTTCTGTAAATAATTAGAAGTTTGCTCGGTGATACAAAAATATTTCATATCAGCGGGTACTTCGATACGGGCTTCTTTGCAAATTCTAAAAAAATGATCTACGGCATTACGACTGGTAAAAATAATAGCCGTGTGGTCTAAGATATTAATTTTTTGCTTGCGAAATTCTTTGAATGAAACTCCTTGTATTTCAATAAATGGGCGGAAATCAACCTTTATATTATATTTACGAGCCAGTTCAAAATAAGGTGATTTTTCGTCAGTTGGACGGGCTTGCGTAACTAAAATACTCGTTACTTTGGTCAATCTGTCTGGATGTGCGGTTACTGTAATTTCGCTCATGCTCAATGCAGTTTTATCTATTGGGCTAATCTTTTGAGGGCTTTAAAATACCTAAAAAGTATCTTGATACCACTATATAAATTCATCGAATTTTACCAATAATTATAACGCAAAACGAATGCCTATAATGAGAGGGATTAATTCAACGATGCAAAGGTACGAAAATAAATACAGATTTTTTAGTGTAGTCATCTTATTTATCGCAAAGTAAAGTAATGCCAACCTTGCTACAAAAAACAAGGAAATCGGGAGAAACAGGTATTTCTCTGCATTCTTCACAATCTCAGGCAAAGAAACCGTACTGAAAGTAAGCGTAATTAGAATAACCAAAAAGAATAAACTGGATGCCTGAATTATCTTGAAATAATGAATATTGGTGATGTTATCGAGCCGATAGAGGTTTGAAAGTACCCGTAAGGCAAAATATTTTAACATTAAAGAGACAAAAACAATAAAAGATATTTTCAGGAAATTCCCCAGTAGGGTTCTGAGTGTTTCGCCTTCGCCCAAAATATTACTGGCAGAAAAAAGGTCTGTTTTCTGATTCGTTATCAACATAAAGATAAAACCTAAGGTAAAACTCAGGTTTATAACAAAAAGTAAATTCCCTAAGTCGAAAGGTTTGTTTACTACGAAAGAATCGTCTCGTTTACTGAGCGTGAGGAGGTCTCTGACACTAAAAAAACGCTCAAATGATTTTGGCTGATAATTGTACAAAAAGGCATAAGCACACGCTAAGAGTATCAAACCAATCACAAAGAAATTCTGAAACGGAGGAATCTCACGGGGTAAAATCGTGAGTAGTGACTCTCCCATCTCTATGGCTTTTTGGGCTTTTGAAATCTTATTACCTATCTGTATGGTCAGGTCTTCAACATTGGTATTATTGCCATAGATAGTGAGAAATAACTTCGTTTTCCCAAAAACCTGCTGTAAACTATCCACATCCAGCACTACCCAAGTGGCAGTAGGCATCTTTTTTTGTAACGAAGCGTCAATAAATAAATAATTCTCTTTCTCAGAACGGTACAAAATCTTGTACCCCTTGTAATTTTCGATGTCAAAGAATAAACTAAAAGAATTATAATCTTTGTGTTGCTCACGCACGTAGGGTACGTAAGCCTTGTATCGTTCATCAAATACTTGCCAATCATCTTGGTAGTTATGCACAAGATAGTAGGCATTATCGGGTCCGATTCCACCTTTGGCATGAAGAACAACAGGCAATAGGCAATAGGTAGTAAGCAAAATGATGATGAAACGTAAAGAGTGCATCATCGCTTTGTAAGTAATATGAAATCGCAATAAATTCAATGACTGGATTGTTTTTTTTCAAAATTACAAAAAATAGAACAAATCAAGGTATTTCTAACTACTTTCCATCGTACAGAAAATATTACTAAAATTCTTTTTCAATAAATCACTTTTATGAATTACGAAGGCTAAATCGCCCGCATCACCCCATTGAAAATCTCCCCGTGATGAAACTCTCAATAACGTTATCCAGTCTTGAGGTTCACCTTTTTTGCTTAAAGCCGCTTGTAATTCGGGGCTTTCGTGTTGGGTAAAGAAATAGCCGTTTATTTCAAAATCTGTTTTGTTCAAATCGGCTATTGTATTTCAAAATCTGTTTTGTTCAAATCGGCTATTGGGTTTTCAAATTTATCATAAAAGCCTTGCTCAAACTTTTCATCTTTCTCAAAAGTTTCGTACAGCTTTTCGGCTCTTCCCTTGAAAATATAAGTATTGGTTGAGTATGAATAAAAATAGGGCAACGAAAACGCCTCACCCACAGTTACTTGCATGGCTTCATAACACCCATCCCCTACCATTTCGTAATAATCTTCGTTTTTAAATTTCAGGTTTTTCCCAGCAATTAATACCTCCTCACCGTCATAATACAGCACTTAGCTATTTCTGCACAGTTTATCTGAGCAATAAATTCGTATTTATAAGTGGTTTTGTCATAATCATATTTAAAAGTTGGGTATTTGATGGATTTTGGTAAATCTGGCATTCCACCAAAACGAGTATTGCCTATTTTATCGTTAGTTTCTGCTCCTACAATGGTAAAACCAACCGATTTTTTGGCAAGTGCCAGCAAATCTGTTTGGTGGGTAGTCAGCTTATTTTTCTTGATAATTTCAACAACAGGCTGTAAAAGCGGACTATTAGGTTGCATAAAAAACTGCGAATCATCCCATTTCAAAAGTCCTTTTCCGTCTGCTCCTCGGTATTCAAAATCAAGCAAACGACGTTTGTCTTTGATATTCATTTGCAGTCCTTTCACTTGATTGAAAATAGCAGCTAAACGCTCAAAGGGATTGCCATCAATTTTCAAACTCTTGAGTTTGGGCAATGAAGCCACACTTTCGGGCAGGGTACGTAGTTGGTTATTTGCAATAGACAGTGAGTTCAAGTTGGATAATTGAATATGGTCGGGGATGGTAGCGATTTTATTATTATCCGCAAAAATATATTTCAATTTGGGCAACAAAAATAGGCTGTCAGGAAGACTTTCTAACTGACAATTCATCACGTTGAGGGTTTCTAATTTTTTCAATTTCCCCACACTATCGGGCAGTGATTTGATGGCAGTATTAATGATGGTTAAACCTTCCAACTTGCTCAGAACACCAATTTCTTCGGGAATATTACTGAGTGGTGCGTGGGTTTGTGAATAATAATCCTGATAATCACCAATCGTAAGAGTTTTGAGATTTTTGAACTGAAAAACTTTACTGGGAAATACTGCATCGTCTTTTTTCAGATTTAGATACTGGATTATTTCATCAGCCACGCCTTCGGTCTCTTGTACTGATGAGAAATGATAATCTTTCCAATCTAAACTTTTGCAATCAAATTTTTGATAAATTTTTACGGGAAAGATTGGTTTGTCATCATAACTATTTTTCAAGTCACCCTCACAAATCATCAGTCCATCTCGAAAAATAATTTTACCATAAAAGTCAAGATTATAATGAAAACCGCCTCGTCTCAGATAAAAATAGGGATTGGTAGTTTTATCTTCTTCCAACGTAAATTCACCCGTAGGAATACCATTTTGATAAATACCCAAACAAGCAAATTGCCACGAAATTTCGCCATCTTCATAATCACTCAATAATTCTTCGTCAATTGCCTTTTGGGGTTGGGCAATGTTCGCTTTTATTTCAACATAAAATTCATGCGAAAGGGTAGCGATTGAAAAATTACTTTCAGTGATGTTGAAAGTGTAGTTTCCGATTTGAAAAATATCTGGCATTTCCATTGAGTCAAGGTTTTGGTTTTGAAGTTGAATGTACAAATTTTTATACAAAAAAAGGAAGGCTTCGTTTCTGAACGAAGCCTTCCCTGAAATTATTATTACTTGCCAATTACATTCCCAATGCCTTCAACATCGTTGCACCAATATCGGCTGGTGAATGCACCACGTGAATACCACATTCTTGCATAATTGCCATTTTAGCAGCGGCAGTATCATCTGCACCGCCAATGATAGCTCCTGCGTGACCCATTCTACGACCTTTCGGAGCAGTCTGTCCTGCAATGAAGCCCACTACTGGTTTACGGTTTCCGTCGGCTTTAATCCAACGAGCAGCTTCGGCTTCCATACCTCCACCAATTTCACCAATCATCACGATTCCTTCAGTTTCGGGGTCATTCATTAATAATTCTACGGCTTCTTTGGTAGTAGTACCAATGATGGGGTCTCCACCAATACCGATAGCAGTAGTTTGTCCTAAACCAGCTTTGGTTAATTGGTCAACGGCTTCATAAGTTAATGTTCCTGATTTCGACACAATACCAATTTTCCCTTTCGTGAAAATAAAACCTGGCATAATGCCCACTTTACACTCTTCGGCGGTCATTACTCCTGGGCAGTTTGGTCCGATGAGCGTGGTTCCTTTTCCTTGAATATACTCTTTGGCATAAATCATATCTTTGGTAGGAATACCTTCAGTAATACAAATAATTACTTTGATACCTGCGTCAGCCGCTTCCATGATGGCATCAGCCGCAAATGCAGGTGGCACAAAAATAATGGAAGTATCAGCTCCTGCTTTTTCTACGGCTTCAGCCACGGTATTGAACACGGGACGGTCGAGGTGCGTTGAACCACCTTTTCCTGGTGTAACACCACCTACTACGTTTGTGCCGTATTCTATCATTTGTTGGGCATGAAACGAACCCTCTGAACCCGTAAAGCCTTGTACGATTACTTTTGAGTTTTTGTTTACAAGTACACTCATTTCTCTGGTATGAATTATTGTTTTATGAAAATCACCTAAATTTTGTGTAAAGGTATAGTGTGAATTTGAAAGGACAAAAGGGATTGAAAACAAAAACTTCTGAATCCAAAGAATCCAGAAGTTTAATCGTTATGACCATTTTTATTTCCTTTCTACTTATTGAGCGTATTTCTTACCAAATATTATGAGATAACGCATTAGATTTTAACTTTGAATTTCCGTTGTTTCCATCCACAATTTCCCATCCATTCTGAATTGAGATTAAATAATCTGTCGTTTTTATCCATCCTCTGTTTCTACAAAAATCGAACAAGGGTTTCAAGTCATAATTACTCATACTGTTAGTACCGTATTTTCTATGAAAGTTTATCCAAGGGTATTTACGCCCTGTGCTGTATTCTTGGTCTTGGGTAATTACTACGGTATATTCAACGCCCCCAATGGTATGGTATTCAACGGTTTGGTTAGCGTTGTTTTGATTCCAGCCATTCCAGTAATAATTAGAACTTTGATTGGTTTGAAGTAATATGTTGCAAGAAATCTTGTTTTTATTACCCCCTGGATTATTGTCATAGCAGAAATAAATATCTAAAATTTGATTCCAACGCCCCGTGGTAGCAGTTTCGGTGTTCCAAGAAAAGTTACAACCGTTGAGTCCAGAGACTTGGCGAGGCAAACCACTGTTATTTGACCACTGACCGTACACCCAACCCCGAACCGCCGAAGGGAATGATTTTATGCCTCCCGTACCATTTACGTGTCCTGAACTTACACCATACGCCCACCAACCAGTACCAGCCGCTGACCAAGTATTTTGCCACGCAGGATTTGACCCCCAAATGTTATTTTGGATAATGTATTTATCGTACCAAATGGTCGCGTATTGCCCCGACGTATTGGTATTGTGCGGATTACCCACGTCAATGCGGGCAGAGCTTACTTTTTTTGTAGAGGAAGTAATAAAATCTTGTAATTCTTCACTCTTGCAAGCTAAGTTTGAGAAGGCTACCAGAGCCGAAAAAGATAAAATGATTAGTTTTTTCATGTTGTTAACAAATTAGATTTTTGAAATTGTTTTTTGTACTTTACCAATAAGACAATACAATATTATGGTCATAAAATTTATGTCCTCAGTAAATGCAATAAAAGAAATTTAAGAATTACGTTCAGTAAGAACGCATAGATGGAATTGATAGAGAATAAGTAAAAAGTCTGGTTTTAAAGATTTTTTATATTAAGCATATACTATGACATAAGCATAGAAACTTAGGGCAGTACCATTAACGGAAATACCCCATTCATTAACAATATTTACCTTTAAATTTTTATATTCAATATTTATGTAATTTTTAGTACGAGTCAAAACTACAAAACACATCTTGTATATACAAGTATTTTTTGCATTTTTTTTTGAAAATTTATCACAAAAACATCTTATATAATTGTGGTAAATTGAAAATAATCAAGAAGTTTTAAATTTCCTTTTCGTAACAGAAGTTGTTTAATGGGCTATCTTTTAAGTACCAATATAGTAGATATTTAGTAGAATATTATACTTTAAACGAATCAGTAAAATTATATTTTTTAAAGAAAAGGCATATTTCAAAAAAGTTTAATTTTTAAATAGGAATAGGAACGATTAACGGTGAGAGAGAGTAAATACATTTATCAAGAGTAATAGGGCTAAAATCATGTGGTGATTCAATGTATATTATCTGATGTCATGAATTTTCTAATCATGAAAATAGCAAAATTTAATTTTGAGGTTACTCCACCGTCCGCCAACGTACAAAAAGTGTATCAAAACCGAACAGATTAAAAACAATAAATAAAGTTAATCTACTGAATTTCAAATACTTAACACTTTGGCATCAATTTGTTAAATGTATTATCAGAACTTATTTAGCATTTAATAATTCGCCACTCGTAATTCAACAATTAAAGTCATGGACAGAGTCATAGAAAAAAAGAAATGGTCAATGAAGAAGATTCTTCCAATAGCAGGAGGAGTAGCCTTAGTTGGTCTAATAGCAGCCGCTTACTTAAGCTCCACAGGAAAATCGAAGCTCAATGTTGAGCAAGACCGTTTGATGATTACAGAAGTAAGCAAGGGAAATTTTCAAGAGTTTATTCCCATCAATGGCGTTGTGATGCCAATACAAACTATTTATTTGGATGCCATCGAGGGCGGACGAGTAGAAGAATTATACGCTGAGGATGGTGCTACCCTCAGAAAAGGGCAACCCATTATGAAATTGGCAAACTCAGATTTAGAATTATCATTGGCGAACCAAGAAACTTCGGTTTTTCAGCTACAAACCCAAATGCAATATACTCGCAATTTGGCGGCTCAGGCAACGATTCAGTACCAAAATTCACAAGCGGATATTGATAATGGATTTGCTGAAGCTGAACGTCTTTTCAAGCTAAATGAGCGTCTTTACCGTGAAAAAGTGATTTCGGAACAAGATTACAAAGCGTCATTGAATGCGTACAACTATCAGACCCGTCGGAGAAAATTGGTGAGTCAAACATTAAAGCAAGATTCGGTAACGACTAATCAGCAAATCAACCAAATGCGTGAGACTATTTCTCGCAACCAAACTACTTTGGCATTGATGCGTAAAAAGGCAGAAGACTTGATTGTGAAAGCTCCCGTGGATGGTCAATTGACTTCGAGAAATGCGGAAATCGGAGAATTGAAAACTCGTGGACAACGCTTGGGGCAAATTGACGTATTGAGTGGTTTCAAAGTTCGGGCAGATATTGACGAGCATTATATTTCAAGGGTTTTCATTGGATTGACGGGTGAGTTTACCATTTCGGATAAAACTTATAAACTGAAAGTTAGAAAGGTTTATTCGCAAGTAACCAATGGGCGTTTTCAGGTAGATATGGAGTTTGTGGGTACACCTCCGAGTAACATTCGCCGTGGGCAGACACTCCAAGTTCGCCTTTCATTGAGCGACGATACGCAGGCGATTCTATTAACAAAGGGTGGTTTTTATCAACAAACGGGTGGCAATTGGATTTTCAAGGTTAATGAAAACGGTACAAAAGCATATAAAGTTGATATTCAATTAGGCAGACAAAACCCTGATTATTACGAAGTTATGAGTGGATTAAAGGTGGGGGATAAAGTAGTAACAAGTAGCTATGAAAATTACGGTGATATGCAGGAATTGGTCATAAAAGCCCCGAAGTAATAGATGTGAGTAGTGGCGAATAGCATTCGCCAATTTGGAAAACAAAGGCGAATGCTATTCGCCCCTACCAAACAATAAAACAGACATT
This sequence comes from Arcicella sp., assembly GCA_025454855.1. Lineage (GTDB taxonomy): Bacteria > Bacteroidota > Bacteroidia > Cytophagales > Spirosomataceae > Arcicella. The sequence continues at coordinate 4,746 of JALONS010000032.1, read as the reverse complement.
CATTAAAACCAAAAATATCATGTTAAGAATAACTGACTTAGAAAAAATCTACCGCACTGAAGATATAGAAACGGTAGCCCTTAACAAAATATCAGTTGAAGTAAAAGATGGCGAATTTGTTGCCATTATGGGTCCTTCGGGTTGCGGTAAATCAACCCTCCTCAATATTGTGGGGCTTTTAGACGATGCCGATAAAGGTAGTTTTAAATTCAACGGTGAGGAGGTCATTAGCTATAACGAACGTAAGCGTGCCGACCTCCGCAAACGTAATATTGGTTTTGTGTTTCAGTCTTTCAATTTGATTGATGAATTGACGGTTTATGAAAACGTGGAATTACCATTGTTGTATTTGGGCATTGATGCCGACGAGCGGAAAAAACGAGTAGAAGCGGTATTGGAGAAAGTACAAATCATGCACCGTAGAAATCACTTTCCTCAGCAATTATCTGGGGGGCAGCAGCAACGTTGTGCCGTAGCTCGTGCCGTAGTAAACAATCCAAAATTGATTCTTGCCGATGAACCTACGGGGAATTTGGATTCAAAAAATGGTAACGAAGTAATGGAGCTTTTGACCAATCTGAACGAGGCAGGTACAACTGTGGTAATGGTTACGCACTCGGAACATGATGCCCGTTATGCACATCGTATTATAAGAATGTTGGATGGGTCTGTGGTAATGGAAAATGTTTTACAATAGGAGAAATGAAAGAAGACAGGAATGGAGACAGAAGAAAATAAAAGGGAAAATAATTTGAAAATGAGAACAGGTTTTGAAAATGGAATAGATATACAGAGTTAGATGTATTCTGGCAGACTGAATGGTAAAACGAGTTAGAGTTTTATTTTTCTTTCTTCATTTCTCCTGCCTCCTTTTCACCTTTCCTACTAATAAAATAATGCGAATTGAAAAAAGGCATGGAATTATTAGAAAAACAAAGAAAATTTCAGCCATGCTTTACGGATTAATACAAACAAGAAAAGAAAAATTTTAATGAAGAGATAGCAAAAGTTGGGATACCTTCCTCCCTTTCTTCCATTTCCCTTCCTCCTTCAATATGTTACGCAACTACTTAAAAATAGCCTACCGAACATTGCTTCGCTACAAGGCATACACTACCCTCAATGTACTTGGTTTGACATTGGGGCTTACTTGTGCCATCTTGATTTATATGATGGTATCATTTCATTTGAGTTTTGATAGATACCACAAAAACGCCGACCGTGTGGTAAGAATCGTCTCTTATTTCAATACCCCCGATGGTGAGTTTTACACTCCTGGCGTTCCTGCCCCTTTAGGAGATGCCGCCCGTGCGGAAATTGCTCCTTTAGAGAAAGTTGCAATGGTCTATAATGAAGGTTCTGTCACACTCGCTTTAATGGAGAATGGCGTGCCAACTAAGAAATTCAAAGAAGATAACGGAGGGATGTTTTTCGTAGAACCCGACTTATTTTCTATTCTTGATTTGAAGGTTTTGAAAGGAAATGTTCAAGATTTAAAAAAGCCAAACATGGTTTTTTTAACAGAAAAAACGGCAAAAAAATATTACGGAGATACAGACCCAATCGGAAAAGTATTACGCCTTGATGCACGCTTAGACGTAAAAGTGGCAGGAATTACCCAAGATTTCCCTTCCAATACCGATATAAAAGGCTCTATAATAGCCAGTTATGCCACTCGTGGAACGTATAGCCCCGATTGGGAAAAATTCATGAAAAACCATTGGGGTGGCATTAATAGTTCTACACAATGTTATGCCTTATTGAAACCCAATACAAGTGTTGCCCAGGTTCAAAACTTAGCAAATCCTTTTCTAAAAAAACAATACAAGACTCCCGAAGAAAAAAAATCTCGATTCCTTTACGTTCAACCAATTTCTGATATTCACTTCAACGACAATTACAACGGAATGCCCAAAAGTATCATCACTACTCTGGGAATCATTGGTTTTCTTTTATTGATTACCGCCTGTATCAATTTCGTGAATATGGCAACTGCCCAAGCCCTCAAACGCTCTAAAGAAGTGGGAGTTCGCAAAGTTATGGGGAGTTCGAGAGGGCAATTGTTCTGGCAATTTATCGCTGAAACCGCCATCATTACAGTTTTAGCAGCAATTTTCTCTTATATTTTTGCTTCTGTACTCTTCCCATTTTTGAGCAACTGGCAAGAAGGTCTGATTGGTTACAAGATGATTTTCTCTGAATTAATCGCCTTTCGCTTTTGGGCAATCTTCATCTTCACAATTCTCGCTTTAGTATTTTTAGCAGGCTCATATCCTGGTTTTGTATTGGGTGGATTTAATACCATTATTGCCCTGAAGGGTAAAATCAGTACTCAAAGTTTAGGAGGTGTTTCTGTCAGAAAAGCCTTAGTAGTTATGCAGTTTGTCATTACCCAAATCTTGGTAATTGGTACCATTGTGGTGAGTTCACAAATGAATCATTTTACCAAATCCGAAATGGGCTTCAAGCACGACGCTATTTTGCAAATGCCTGTTCCTCAGCAAGATGCCATCAAATTAGCAACGTTAAAAAACCAATTCAAAAATATTTCTGCCATTGAAAGTGTATCTTATATCTGGACTCCCCCGATGTCACAAAGTCATAATACAACAAACGTTAGATATGGTACTCGACAACAAGATGAGAAGTTTCAGTTGAATACAAAGTACGTGGATGAAGATTATCTCAAATTATATGGGATTAAACTCTTAGCAGGACGAAACATTGCTCACATAGATACCATGCGAGAAGCATTGGTTAATGAAGAAATGGTGAGACGTTTGGGTGAAAAATCCAATGATAAAGTGCTAAACAAAATCATAGAATTTAACGGTAGAAAGATGACCATCGTGGGTGTTGTTCAAGATTATCACGTGATGACTTTGCACGAAAAAATTCCTCCGTTGGCTATTACATCTTCCACCGATATGTTCCGAACCGTTGCCGTGAAAATGAACATGGCGGATGCTCAGCAAACCATTAAACAATTGGATAAAATTTGGACTGCTACCTTCCCCGATTTTGTATTTGAGTACGAATTCTATGACGAAGCCATCGGTAAAATGTACATTTTGGAAACGGCAATGTTGGGACTGATTCAAGTCTTTGCTCTGATTGCCATCTTGATTGGCTGTTTGGGATTATACGGTTTAGTGAGTTTCATGGTAGCCCAAAAAACAAAAGAAATTGGCGTAAGAAAAGTGCTTGGAGCTTCGGTAGGGCAGATTTTATGGCTTTTTGGTAAAGAATTTACCATCTTAATCATCATCGCTTTCATCATAGCCGCCCCCGTTGCTTGGTGGGTATTGAATGGTTGGTTACAAGATTTTGAATACCGAATCAGCATCGGAGTAAGTGTTTTTGCCGTAGCAATTTTACTAACGGGAATCATTGCCATCATAACGGTAGGCTGGCAGTCATCAAGAGCCGCTTTGGCAAATCCTGTGAAATCATTGAGAACAGAATAATATTTAGTAGAGACAGGGCAATGCCCTGTCTCTACTAAATATTATTTTAAAATACCAAAATCATGTTACAAAACTATCTAAAAATCGCATTCCGAAACCTTCAACGAAATAAGGTTTATTCGTTTATCAATATCGCCGGTTTGGCGGTGGGTATGGCAGTAGCAATGCTCATTGGATTATGGGTTTGGGATGAGGTTTCTTTTAATAAATCTCATAAAAATTACGATAGAATTGCTCAGGTTTGGCAAAATGTCAAATTTGATGCCGATGTGGCAACTTATTCTTCTTTACCAATACCATTGGCAGAAGAATTAAGAAGCAAATATCCTGATTTTGAGGCAGTTAGTGTAGCTTCCAATAACTATGCTCATATCTTGACGATGGGAAACCAAAAATTTTCAAAAGAAGGCAGTTTTGTAGAGCCTGATTTTACTGAAATGATGTCCTTGAAAATGATTGCTGGTACTCGTGCGGGCTTGAAAGACGTAAACTCCATTCTCCTTTCTGAGTCGTTGGCAAAAACGTTCTTTAATTCTGAAAATCCCCTCAATAAAGTAATCAAAATTGACAATAAAGCCAATGCAAAAGTAGTGGGCGTTTATGAAGATTTTCCAAATAATAGTGATTTCAAAGATGTACACTTTCTTTCTACATGGAAGCTGTACCTAACCATTGAAGGCAATGCCAATAATACAAAAGATGAATGGGACGCTAATTCTTTTTTGATTTATACGCAACTAAAAAAAGAGGCAGATTTCGAGAAAGTTTCAGTCAAAATCAAGGACATTCGGATGAAAAGGGACAATCCGCCTCCTTACAAACCCGCCTTTTTCTTACATCCCATGAGCAAATGGCATTTGTATTCGGATTTCAAAAATGGCGTAAACATTGGTGGGATTGTCACATTCGTCTGGCTTTTTGGCGTAATTGGGCTTTTTGTATTGCTCTTGGCTTGCATCAATTTTATGAATTTGAGTACCGCCCGTTCCGAAAAAAGAGCTAAGGAAGTGGGCGTTCGGAAGGCAATTGGCTCGATGAGAGGGCAATTAATCTCACAATTTTTGAGTGAATCGTTATTGGTAGTGGTCTTCGCTTTTGTGCTGTCCTTACTTTTGGTGGAATTTTCATTATCATTTTTTAACCAAGTTTCTGATAAAAATATGTCCATTTTATGGTCAAATCCTTGGTTTTGGTTAATTGGTCTTGGAATTAGTTTACTTACGGGTTTAGTGGCTGGAAGCTATCCAGCCTTATATCTATCTTCATTTCAACCTGTTAA
>JALONS010000258.1 GCA_025454855.1 Arcicella sp. | reverse complement strand
AATTTTAATGTGGGAGTCAGCTCACCGCTATCAATTGTAAAAAGTTTGGGTAATAATTCTACTTTCTTCACCTGCTCGTATTGTGCTATATTTTGCATCAAGTCTTTTACTTCTTCATTGAACTTTTCCCTAACTTTTTGATTTTTAATCATTTGTGAATCATCCGAATACTCTATTCCATTTCTTGAACACCATTCCTTCAAAGCATTGAACTCAGGTATTAATAATGCTGATGGAAACTTCTGTCCCTCTCCTACTACAATAGCTTGCTCAATCAAGATGGATTCTTTGAGTTTATTTTCAACTAATTGGGGAGCCACATACTTTCCACCAGATGTTTTGAATATCTCTTTTTTTCTATCCGTAATTTTCAAATACTTTCCTTCCGAAAATTCGCCTATATCACCTGTATGAAACCAGCCATCAGCATCAATGGCTTCAGCAGTGGCTTCTGGTTTTTTATAATAGCCCTTCATAATTGAAGGTCCTTTCACACATATTTCGCCATCTTCGGCAATCTTCACTTCAATATTTGGTAAAACCGTTCCCACACATCCAACTCTAAAATCTGTTACAATACTCGCCGATATTACAGGCGATGTCTCTGTTAGTCCATAGCCTTCGGCAATCGGAATACCCGCCGCCCAAAAAATACGGGATAAACGGGGTTGTAAAGCCGCTGAACCCGATGCCACCAACTTAATATTACCTCCTAATGCTTCCTGCCACTTACTGAATATCAACTTTCGAGCTATTTTTAATTGGGTATCATACCACCAACCCATCGGTTTCATAGGGTCGTACTTCAAACCTAAATTTAACGCCCAAAAGAATAACTGTTTTTTCACGCCTGATAATTCATAGCCTTTAGCCACTATTTTATCATAAACTTTTTCTAATAATCTCGGTACAGTGGCAAAAATATGTGGTTTTACCTCTTTTAGGTTGTCCGCAATGGTTTCCATGCTTTCAGCGTAGTAGATAGACACACCATTATACATATATACATAAATATCTGTACGCTCATAGATGTGGCACAATGGTAAAAAACTTAATGCCTTGTCTTCTGGTGCCAAATCAAGTGCTTTTGCTTCCACCAAACCATCAAGGTTTGCAATAATGTTATTGTGCGTCAGCATTACTCCTTTGGGTTGTCCCGTTGTCCCTGATGTATAAATGAGCGTTAGTAAGTCTTCTGGACTTACGGCTGCTTTATAGGGTTCTAACTGAACGGCATCTTCTCCTTTTGCTAAATCTTTTACCTCTTCCCAATAATTAGCTCCACTAATTTTATCAAATGTGTATATACCCTGTATTCCATCTAAAGATTCAGTGGCTTGTCTAACTTTACTTAATAATGCCGCATCAGAAACAAATATCAATTTTACCTCCGCATCGTTAAAAATATATCGGTAGTCTTCAATGGTAATGGTTGGGTACATCGGAACTGAAACTGCTCCGAGTTGTTGAACTCCTAACTCTATGAAATTCCATTCGGGTCTGTTTGGTGAGATAATGGCTACTTTATCATCTTTTTTAATTCCTAATTTAAGTAATCCAATGCTAACTTGATTAACAATATCTATTACTTCTTTGGCACTGTATTTCTTCCACTCTCCGTTTACTTTGCTTGCAAAAGCATCATTTTTATTTACTGGCAATACACAATTGGGCAGTAAATCAAATACTCTTGTGATGTTAGGTTTACTTTTCATAAAATTCTTTATACAATTGTTGATTTATGCTGTTCTTCTTTAAATACAAAATTTAATTTTTTTTGTTCAAAAAAATGTTCAACAAATATATACGTTTACTCCTAATGAAATAGTATGCAAGCATAATTTTTTTATTACTTTTTCTTTGAAGATTAGTATTATCGGTAATTTAGCCGATTTCAAATTTATCTAACTTGTTTCAATAAATATTTCATTGACCAAAAAAGTAAAAAGGCTTACTCTTTCCAATAAGCCTTATTTGATTGCTAATCCTCTTCCTCCTCGTTCACTATTTTTATGATTTCTTGTTTTCCATCCGAATAAATATAAGTGAGTTCTACTTCTTCTGCTTCGTCGTCCTCAATTATATAATCTCCATTCTTACTGGTTTTGTCATTTATGAACTGTCCTTCAAACCTCTCACCCGTGGGAAAATAAAATATGCCATTACCATGTCTTTTACCCATCACATATTCTCCCTCATACATTTTTTTACCGTTTGGATAATAATGAATACCAAATCCATCTCGCTTGCCATTTCGCCAACCGCCCTTATAACTTCCTTGTGATTGATGAACATAAAACCCTTGCCCATTGCTACAATCACCCGAAACACAACCCGTTTTATTTACCCTTGTGATTTTTTCAATTTCAATATCATTTTCAATAATTTGCGGTTTTCTTTGATTTACTTGTACCTCATTTTGCGTAATGATTTTTCTCTCAGTTTGTACTGATGGAAGGGATTGTTTCTGCGGAATAGTTGATAATCTTGGATGCAACAATTCTGCTTCTTTCCAACCTTTTTCAATGGCATTTAATCTCAGTGAACGTGGAGGATGCGTTGAAGTAGTATATTCTCCTTGAAAATGTTTCATCGCCTCTTGCGACTGAGCCAAATTTGCTCCCATTTCGTGCAACCAAAAGCCCGAAAAGTAATCTGCCTCTAATTCTTTGTCTGGACGACTCCCCGTTCCATCAATGGTATGAAAATTGGCATGATGACCAATCTCATGTGCCAATATAGAAACGGCTGCCCAGTCGGTTCGGGTTGTTTCTTCTACTCTATTCAAAAAAGCATTATCATAAATAATAAAAGGCTGTCCTTCAATTACAGTAGCAAAGCAGTTATCGGTATTGGGGCATTGCATCACTTTAAACTTACTTTGGAACTGCCCCATCTTTTTGGCAAACTGCCCAATTACTTGTTCGGCATGACTATCCGACACAAAGCCTTGCATTTGTGGACAAATCTCTTGGGCAGAAATATTTCTACCAAAATAATTACAAGCAAAGTTGATTTTCTTACTTTTCTCTTGTGCCAATGACGATTCCATCATGGTCAATAATAATAAAACTACTAATGGGAGGGCTTTCATGTGGATAAGTTTACTTGAATATGGACAAATCAAATTAATTAAATCGTTGAACGTACATTGTTTTTAATTAATCTTACAAGTAAATTTTTATCATGCGATGTCAGGGGTTTTTCATAAAAAAACCGCAAGTAAGAAACCTGCGGTTCGTATTGATTACGAAAATACTTTTAATTTATTGTATCTCCCCTCAAATTTCTAAATCTTTTTCGGGCATCTGCTCCATAAATGCTTCCAGGATATTTAGTTAATAAATCTTGATACAATTTCATGGCTTTAGCAGGCTGATTCAATTTCTCTTGATAGGTTTTTGCTAATTGGTAAGTTGCGTCATCTCCCTTTAGTTCAATCGGAAATTTTTGGATGATGGTTTCTAAATCTTTCACTCCTTTTTCGGTATCTCCCTGTTTCAGGTAAGTCATGGCTCTTAAAAATATAACTTCGTCTTCCAAAGGGTCTCCCTTAAATGTTTTTTCCATTAAATCCAAAGCTGCAATGGCTTCCTGATTTCTGTGTTGAAACAATAACATCTCCACATTTGCGTAGGCTTTCATGGCTTTTTCTGTACTATCCGCTCCTGTATTTTCTTGAATGAGTAAACTCAACTCCATGGCATCATTAGCAATTTCTCTGGTAGTTGCTTGTTTCAATATGTCTAATACTTCTCTTGATAATTCAAAATCGCCTCTGAAATAAGCTAATTTTGCATTTTTTAATTTTGCCTCATAACCCAATGGACTATCTTTCTCTGATTTTTCAACCTGCGAATACAACAGTGTAGCTTCCCACGGTTCTGACTTCAACAAATAAACATCCCCTAAATCTAATTTACATTTATCAATAAACTGTTGGTCACCATTGGCAATTTTAATGGCATTCTCCAATACCACGATGGCAGTATCTTTTTCATTCAAATAGAAAGCGTATAACAAACCTTTATTTCTGACCGCCTCCAATGTTTTTTGGTTTGTACCCAATTCCTCCAACATTTTTGTGTATTCATTTATCAATAATCTTATATCAGCAGTGTTGATAGGATAAACACTTTTTATCACTTCTTCTTTGGCATTTATTAACATTCTTCGCCAAAGTGGGTAATTGGGGTTTTTGGGATATTCCTTTATTAGATATTCAAAAATTTTACCCGAGTTTACGTAGTCTTTATTTTGGTGAGCCATGAAACCTAAATCCATCACCTGCATTCCTTCTTTTCGATATCGTCTGTCTAATGCTCTTGCTTGTACAAATGCTTTGTAAAATTCTTTTTTCTGAATCATGTGCCAAATTAACACTTCACTGTAATAGGCTTCTTCAGGGTTTTTCTGAACTTTAGTGTACAGTATTTTTTCTAACTGTTCTAATTCTTTTTCTTCCTTGAGTTCATCTTGCAAAATTGATTGAGCCATTTCCCGATTTTCTTTCGATAATCCAAACTTCAAATACTCTTCAATCATCTGTGGTACTTTACCCTGTATTCTGTACAACTTAGCTAATCTTACTGCAAACTTATATTCATTTTTATAACTTTCTCTGGTTTTCTCAATGGTTTGAATTGCCAAATCATATTGCATATTTTTCGAAAAATCAGTCACCAGCTCTATTACCAATTCATCATCAGTTTTTACTTTATCAATAGCCAAGTTGTATTGTTTTGTTGCTTCTTCCGTTTTTTCAGTTAATTCCAAAAGTCTTCCATAATCTGCCAAGTAGCTAAAGTTTTTATCCACACTTTTGATTTGCTTTTTCAAAAACTTTTCCGCCTCATCCCACTCTTTCAATTTGATGAGCGTTTGTAAGTAGGGTTTGTGAATAACTTTTGCCGATTCTTTATTCTTCGCTAACTTTTGGAAAATCAGTTTAGCCTTTTCAAACTCTCCAGCTTTCAAATACTCTTGTCCTAATTCCACATCTTGACCCAATACCAAATGAGTGACACATGATAAAAGCAGAATCATCAAAAAATTCTTTTTCAAAGTTTTCAACATTACATACTTATAATAAATCATTTTTTTATTTTTTAAATTTTTAAAGAAAAAGAAATCTACTACTTCTATTATGCTGTGTATATGTGGATATGTAAAGTGAAACATTTTTTTCACGAATTAATATTTAATTCTCAATTGTTATCCACAGTTAATATTTAGTTATCAACAATTAAATACTTGATTATCAATAGAATTAAATTTAATATACTTTTTTGTGTATAAGTTTTATTAATTTATCAACTTCATCCACAGTTATAAAAAAGTGTTAGTCATTTGTATGCTTGATGCGTAAAATTACGATTTTTATCCACGCTCAATTTTGCCTAAATTTTGAATTAACATCGTCGCTTTTTATTTCCACATTCAAGTCAGTCAAAAACCATACCTTATCCACTCCCTTATTTTGTCGTTTTATGCATTAAAACAACTTTATCCACATTTTATTTTAGTCAATCTTAAAATCATAACCTGTTAGCTCAAAATTTTGCTTCAGTTTTATTTTATCCTGAATAATCTTTATCTCTTCTGGCAGAATATTCTTTTCCAAATCTCCTGCATCCCACTCACCATTCTTGTTTTCATCTACAACTAATCTAATGTAATAACTACCCGCCTTCACAAAGCCAAATTGGTATTGCTCAATGTTAGCCACTTTTTGAATTACCTCAAATTTTTCATCTAATAATTGTACCACAAATCCTTTTTTATTTTTATTCGTTACTGTTCCACTAATGATACCATAATTTTCGGGGTCTCTCATTGGATGAATTGCACTGTAATTTTGAGTGGTATCATTATCCACCGAAATAAATGTTCCTTTTAATAGTTTTAGTCTCACAAATTCTTTGGGCTTTTTCGCACTAACTGATATTTTCAATTCCGTTTTTTCATTATTCCATTTTATGTTCTTCTCACCTACTTCAATTGTTGTAATAGTATCATTCGTTAATTGAATTTTGGTTAAGTCATAAGTTTTGATTGGCTTTGAAAAGTTGAATACGAAACTTTGTTCTTTCAAGTCAATATCCTCATTATTGGTGGGCTTTATTCTCAAACCAAAATCATCTTTTACCCCATCGTCTTTTTTATTTTTAGGTTTGAATTTTACTTTTTGTTCATGTTT
>JALONS010000257.1 GCA_025454855.1 Arcicella sp. | reverse complement strand
AAAATATAAGTCTCAAAATCTGATTCTGAAACATTCACAGGTAACTTATTCATAGGTTTTTTTATGATAAAGATACTTGAAATTCAACTAAACAACTTTGATGTTAAATGATTTGTGGCTTATTAAAAAAACTCCGTGTTTTGGTGAAATAAATTCTATTTAAATCATGAAAAAAACCTTCGTGCTCACCTTTTTATCTTGCATATACTTTTCTGGTTTTTCACAAACAACTCGTTTGGAAGACCTGTGCCAAGTTTTTTATCTACCCGATGGTAAAGACACTACAACATTCATTGTTTTTGGAACAAAAGAGGACTTGAAAAACAAAAAGCCACTTTTTTTCTTCAGACAAGGCTCTCGCCCCGAACCTCTAATTGAGATTTATAAAGGTAAATATTATCCCAGATTTCCATTTCAGATAAAACCTTACAAAAATGATTATCATTTTGTCATGGTTCAGAAATTAGGCACTCGTTTAATAGCAGATTCTACGTATTTAGCAAAATTTGAACAAGGTATGAAAATAGGAGACACTACTTTTTTAAACCGAAAATACATGATAAATAATAATCTCGATAAAGCTACTTATCAGTGTAACCAAGTGATTAATTATTTGATAAAACAACCTTGGATAGATACAAAGAAAGTAGTTTTTTGTGGTGGTTCGGAAGGATTTACTGTTGGGGCAAATTTGGTCTCAAATTTCAATAAGTCCATTACACATACCATTCTTTTTTCGGGTCATGCAGGAAGAAGGTTTGAGTATGAAATTTTCCGAAATCGTCAAGCAGTAAGAGATGGCAAAATATCAGCAGAGGAGGCTCAAAAACAAATCGACCAACTTTATCAAGGATGGGAGGATGTTTGTAAATATCCAAAATCAGTAGATAAAAGTTTTGGGGATACTTATTACGCATGGCATTCCTTTTCTACCAAAAATTCAGATAACTTGCTTAAAATCAATACTCCATTATACATTGCTTATGGAACAGAAGATAATGAGATAACAATTGGCTTAGATTATTTGCCTTTAGAATTTATCGAAAAAGGCAAGAAAAATCTAACTTTAAAAGCTCACATCAACCACGACCACCAGTTTTTTGAATTAAAAAAAGACGTTTCAGGAAAGGTAATTGATAGAATTTATCGGGGAGATGAAGTAGCCAAAGAATGGATGGACTGGTTAAAACAATAGGTGATTTTCAAGTAATATTTGTAGATTTACACATCAAAAAATATAAAATATGGCTAATTCTCTCACAAATATCGACTTAAATGGACGCTACACTTACGCAGATTATTTAAAATGGTCTTTGGAAGAATACGTGGAATTGATAAAGGGTAAAATTTTCAGAATGTCACCCGCTCCGCTTAGTCAGCATCAAATTTTAGTACACAGATTAGACGTAGAGTTGGGCTATTATCTCAAAAAAAAGACTTGCCAAGTATTCCCTGCCCCTTTTGATGTACGACTCGTAAATAATGGCTTATTTAGTGATGAACAAATTACAACCGTTGTACAGCCTGATTTATGTATTGTTTGCGACCCTTCAAAAATAGACAGACGTGGCTGTTTGGGTTCACCTGATATGATTATTGAGATACTTTCAAGTTCAACAGCCAAAAAAGACCTTGACGAAAAGTATCATCTCTATGAAGAATCAGGAGTGAAAGAATATTGGGTTGTTTTCCCTGACGAAAAGATAATCAGCGTTTATTTATTAAATCAAGAAAAGGCAGAATACGAATTATTGAAGCACTTTGAAAAAGGGGAAAAAGTAAAAGTGAACGTTTTGGAAGATTTGGTAATAGATTTAGATGATATTTTTGATTAGTTTACAAATCATAAGGATTGATAAACTCTAAACCCTCAATTCCTTCAAAATCTTTCGTGTTTCTGGAAATCAGGGTCAAACTATTGATTAATGCCGTAGCTGCAATGATGGCATCTGGTAGTTTGATTTTGCGTTCCTTGCGAAGGGCAATTGTTTGATTGGCAATATCTTCTGTCAAATTGATGATAGTTGCAGAGTCGGTAAATTCAATAATTTCAGAAGTTATTAATGAGAATCCAAGTAGTTCAATCTTATTGATAATTGAGATATTTGGCTCATTATCAATAGCTTCGGCTACAAATAATTTCGCATTTAGAGGTAATCTATTTTCTGAAAAATCAATAATTACATTAGTATCTATTAAATATCTCTTTCCCATTCATTTTTTGTTTTTTCGAGTTCTTCATTCATTTTTTTTGCAGTTTCCGAAGAAATACTACCCCATAATCTATCAGATAGTTTTGTCTTCTTGGATGGGCTAACTGATTTATTGATTACTTCAATTAAATTCAAAGCCGCCAATTCTTCTAAAAGTCCAATAGCATGGCTATTATTGGTTTGAATCGTGAGCGTTTGCATGATTTTACGATTTTAATGTTTAAAAAATCACTCTCCCAAACCAATGAAAGAGTGATTCTGTAACAAATATAAGATTTATTGAGAATAGTTTATAAGTTTTAAAAGAGGTATTAGCTCCCTAATATTTATATTTTCCCAAATAAATAAAAGTTTATATATAACTCACAGTAAAAAATATTTTAATTTTTAGTTGTTTTATATTTTCACAGTTATTAATTTTGACACAGTTCTTTGAAATATAGGCGGTTTTGTATTAAAAATTATATCTGACTCTTAAAGCGTTAAGTCGCAACAGTTTTACTGTGGTTGTCTGAGGGGGGAAGTAAGAATGCTGATGCCCCAATTAGATAGGTTTAAACTTAGATGTTTTGAATCTTTTAATTTTAGAAATAGTGAGATTCACTTTTTTCAACAGTATATAATTTTTAAAATAATGATAAAAAAAACAAAGCCCCTTAGTGTCAATGCTTTTATTGAAGGCATTGACTTGATTCTTTCAAAGAATCGTGAATCCTTGACAGTTGATGAGTCAAAGATGCTTAAAGAAGTTAAAGAAAAGTTATTATCTCAAAACTCTTCGAATCAATTTATTAAAACTGCATTACTGAATCTTATTTGTAAAAAACTATTTGACCTATTCTTAGGCGACGAGTTTAACGAGTGGAAACAAATGTTAGAAAATTGGTTTAAAGAAACAAATATTGACTTATAACTTAACTTTAATATAGCATGAAAAATCTATCGTTCTCTATTGCATCAATTAAGCTCATCAACTGTACTATTGTATCTATAAATTTATGAACTTAGGACTAACCATAGCCAATCTCCGAAAAGCCAAAAGCTTTAAACAGGGAAGTCTTGCTGAAATGTGTGATATAACACAGGCATATCTTTCTCAAATTGAATCTAATAAGAAAGAGCCTAACTTGGCAATTTTAAAAATTATTAGTGAAAAATTAGATGTTCCACTACCAGTAATTTTCTTTTTATCAATTGATAAAGATGATGTTCCTGATAAGAAAAAAGCATCATTTGATATGTTACAACCAATGGTAAAGGCTTTTGTAAAAGAAGTTTATGATACAGTATCATGATAAAATCATTAAATGACCTTGAAGGTAAATTAGGTTATACGGTGGAAGAGCTAAAAGACGTACTTCAAAATCTACCGAAAAACTATTATCAATTCACCAAAAAGACTGTAAAACCAGATGGTTCTATTAAATCAAGACCTATCTCTCCAAGCAAAAACACATTAAAAGACGTTCAAAATAGATTAGTTTCTCGTCTCTTCTCAAAGTTTGATTTTCCTATACACGTACAGGGTAGCGTAAGAGGAAAGAGCTATGTAACAAATGCTCAGGCTCATTTAGACAATATGTATAAATTTCAGACAGATATTGTTGGTTTTTTTAGCTTCGTAACCAACAAGGCAGTTTATGACTCCCTTATAGTAAATAATTTTTCCCAAAAAGTTGCGAATCTGATTACAAAATTAACTACCCTTAAAGGACATTTACCGCAAGGAACACCAACAAGTTCTTATATAGCTAATATTGTAGGTTTGGGTTTTGATAAAGAGATATTAAAAATATGTAATGAAAACAATATCATTTATACAAGATATGTTGACGATTTAACATTTTCATCCAAAAACGATTTTCAAGATTTGACTTTTCTATTTATTCAAATAATAAATAGATATGGTTTTAGAATTAGTCATAGAAAGACTGTTTATAAAAAAGGTGGGTTGGAAATAACTGGTTGCTGGACTGTGGATGATGTTCTTAAACCAACAAAAAAACAATTACAAAAATATAATGACCCCAATACACCTAAAACTTCAAAAATTGGAATACAGCATCATTTTAAAAGATTGAAAGAATACAGCAAATAACTAAAATGAAAAAATAAGAATCAATTTTTGAGATTGAGCATATCCAGTCCAAACCTTTGAGTCAAAAGGAAAAAGAAAAATTGAGTACTTTGATTGCTAAAATAAATCAGATTCACAACAAAAAAGCCTTCAAAATCAATTTTGAAGGCTTTTTTGTTGTGAAAAGGTTTCTTCTCCCTACAAAACAAACCCAACCCCAACCGTCGAATTAGTTTGGTCATCTATTAGAATAAATGCACCGTTAGCAGGGTTATCAGCGTATTTATCGGCAAAAATTGGCTTGGCGGTTTTAATGGTAATTTCACCAATTTCATTCAATTTTAATGACGTAATATCTTCTACCAATGTTTCTTGATTTACAACGTCAATTTTTGAATTTAACGATATAACCTTCGCTTTTGAATCATTGATACCGTGCTGTAAAATATACGTCTTGCCCGACACCAATGCCTGAGAATCCATCCAGCAAATTCTGGCAGTGATTTCTTTGAGTTGGCTTGGTTGATTATGGGTTTTTACTAACATATTTCCACGAGAAACATCCACGTCTGTTTCTAACGTAATCACTACTGATTCTTTCGCTCCCGCCGATGATAATTGTTTACCAAATTTCTCGATGGTGGCGATTTTAGATGTTTGTCCCGTTGGCAACACAGTTACTTCTTCACCCACTGAGAATGTCCCCGAAGCAATTTTACCCGCATAACCTCTGTAATCGTGAAATTCTTCCGTTTTGGGTCTAACCACAAATTGTACTGGAAAACGAGCTGGCTTTTTGATTTCGTCAAAAGAAGTCAATTCCAATTCTGCCAATAAAGGTAAACCAGTGTACCAAGGCATTTCGGTTGCTTGAATCGATATATTCTGTCCGTACAAAGAAGACATCGGTATAAAGGTAACTTGCTGTCCTTCAAAAGAAACTTTATCAGCAATGGATTGAATATCCGCTTTGATTGCGTTGAACTGTTCTTCTGAATAGTTCACTAAATCCATCTTGTTTATGCACACGATTACTTTCGGGATGCGGAGCATTGAGGCGATGAAAAAGTGACGGAAGGTTTGTTCCAAAACCCCATTGCGAGCATCAATCAAAATCATTGAAACCTTCGTATTTGATGCTCCCGTAACCATGTTACGAGTGTATTCAAAGTGACCTGGGGTATCTGCAATGATGTATTTACGGTGTGGCGTTGAGAAATAAATATTCGCCACGTCAATCGTGATACCTTGCTCACGTTCGGCGATAAGCCCGTCGGTTAATAACGAAAGGTCAAGAAAATCTAAACCTTTACGCTTTGAGGCTGATTCTAAAGCCTCAATTTTATCTTTGGTAATTGACTTCGTTTCGTATAAAAGTCGCCCGATTAATGTGCTTTTTCCATCATCAACCGAACCTGCAGTTGCAATTCTTAGAATGTCCATCTTTTTATTGAGTGATTGAACGATTTAGTGAATGAGTGATTTTAATAGCAATGAAAATTTGCTCCATTTGAAGTGATATTATAGTGTTATTCACTAAATCACTCAATCACAATTCACTAAATATATCAAAAATATCCTTGTTGTTTACGTTTTTCCATGGCGGCTTCAGAGCGTTTATCGTCAATTCTGGCACCACGTTCTGAGATTTCGGCAGAAAGAATTTCACCGATAATATCGTCTAATTCAACGGCTTCTGAAGCTACGGCAGCCGTGCAAGTCATATCGCCTACGGTACGGAAACGTACAGTTGCTTCAAACGGAATTTCGTCGGCTTCTTTGTTAAGGTATTCAGAATCAGCCCATAACATTCCGTCACGCTCAATTACTTGGCGTTTGTGAGAATAATAAATAGACGGAATCGCCATTTTTTCTTCCTTGATATAATTCCAAACGTCTAATTCTGTCCAGTTTGAAATCGGAAAT
>JALONS010000256.1 GCA_025454855.1 Arcicella sp. | reverse complement strand
CGTTTAGCCCAAAACTATTTATCACTCGAAAAACTCCGTTTTGATAATCGGCTCAACTATGAATTTAATATTCAGAGTGATTTAGACAACGTATTGATTATGCCAATGTCTTTGAACACACTACTCGAAAACGCTGTAAAACATGGCATTGGTAAACTAAAGTTGGGTGGTAAGATATTAATTTCTGCCAAAGCAGAAAAAAATGTCATCATTATTCAAGTTAAGAATTCTGGCGTTTACGACCCAAAACCCAAAAGCGACGAAGGCGGAATTGGTTTAGAGAATCTCCAGAAACGCCTTGAATTACAATATGGCAATAAGGCTTCATTCTATATCAACAACGAGAATAAAATGGTGACTGCGGTAGTAAAAATGCCTTTTTAACCACTCAGAATAACTTCAGTAGTTCTGCTAAAGATTGATTAGTAACATCAAAAATATAGTGCGGGAAAATCCCGAACACCAACGCCATAATTGCCAACGGATAAAGCATTAATTTTTCCCTCAGCGATAAATCTTCTAATACTTCATCGTATTGCCTTACCCAAAAGTTACCCAAAAACATTCTTTGTAAAGTCCAAAGAAAATAGCCTGCTCCCAGAACCAAACCCAACGTAGCCAAAGCGGTTAGCCATCTTGGTATCAATGGACTATTAAAACCTCCCATCAACGTAAAAATCTCTCCGATAAATCCTGAAAAAGCAGGTAAACCCAACGAAGCAAAAAACGCTATGGCGGTCATGGCTGTAAACAGGGGTAGTTTACTGGCTAATCCTTGATATGAATCTATGCGGCGGTCGTGGGTACGAGCGTACAAAACGCCTACTAACAAAAACAGCATTGCCGAAAGAATTCCGTGCGAAAACATTTGATAAACTGCCCCGTTGAAGCCTTCGTTGGTAAGCGAGCCAATACCCAAAAGGATAAAACCCATGTGCGAAACCGACGAATAGGCAATCATTTTCTTCAAATCGTTCATTGCCAAAGCATTAAACGCTCCGTAAAGTATGGATAACACCCCAAAACCAACAATCCAAACGGCGTATTCATGGGCAATTTCTGGAAAAATGGGATAAGCAATTCTTAGGAAACCGTAACCCCCAATTTTCAATAATATACCTGCTAAAACTACCGAAACGGGCGTTGGGGCTTCCACGTGGGCATCGGGTAGCCATGTATGAACGGGTACTACTGGTAATTTAATACCGAAACCAATCATTAAAAAAATGAACGATAAAGCACGAATAGAAAGCCCCGCAATCTGAGATTCTGAAAAAACATTGAGCCAAGAACCCGAAACGTAATTGCCTTGGTCGGGCATAAAACGGAGGTCGAAAGTATGTACAATTTGTTGCGTAGGAAGTTCTCCTTGAGCTAACAAACCCTGAATTTGGGAAATAATTTGCGGAGTAACATCATTCACCGAATTAATCAAACCCATTTGTACGGCAGTTTCCACGGGGTCTGCTACCGACAAGTAAAGCCCAATCATGACGATAAGGATAAAAATAGAACCTACTAACGTATAAATAAAAAACTTAATAGACGCATATTCTCTACGTGGACCACCCCAAAGCCCAATCAAGAAATACATGGGTAGAAGCATAAATTCAAAGAATAGATAAAATAAAAACATATCTAATGCTATGAAACAGCCAATAATTGAACCCGTGAGCAACAAATAAAGTGAATAATAACCTCGCTCTTTATTCTTGATTTCAAACGATGAAATAGCCCCAATGAACATCACAATTCCCGTGAGTAGTACCATAGGCATACTGATACCATCTACTCCCAAGAGGTAGTCAATGGAAGCAACCCCTAAATTACCTAATGGCAGTGTTATCCAGTCATATTGTTCAAGAAACTGATAATCAGCTTCTTGTCGATTAAATTGGTAGTATAAAAATATACAAAGGAGTAATTCTATTCCCGTAGTAGCGAGCGTAACCCATTTGAAATAAGGCACAAATCGCTCGGGCGTAAACGCTAAAATAAGCGATACGATAATGGGAATGAATATGAGTAATGATAAAATGGGCATTTTGTCAATGATAGAGTGATTGAATGAATGAGTAATAGAATAAAGGAATATTAGTGGCATATTCACTCATTCTATCATTCACTCATTCTATCATTATAAGAATAATCAATAATCCAACTAAACCTAAAAATGCCATTGCTACGTACAATTGCACTTTCCCTCCTTGAACGGAGCGGGTAAATTTACCGATAATTCCTGCGAAATAAGTAGTTCCGTTAGGGATTCCATCAATAATTTTTGCATCAAACCAGCCAATAAATTTGGCGATAAATACTTGTAAATCCGCTAAAAAATTGACCAACGCATCTACTATTTTTTGGTCAAAAATCTGTAAAAAGGATGATAATTTTATCGTTGGTTGGACGAATATTTTTTGGTAAAAATTATCAAACGTTGGTAATGGGTCTGTCGTCTGTGGAGACACAGACAACGGCAAGGTGGTCGTCTCAGCCGTGGTCAGTGTCCCCACTGACCACCTCCACGAATAAGTTTTATTTCGAGTTAAATATCCTAAGCCGATACCGATTAATGCCATTGAGGTTGAGATGATGCCTACCCAGTGGTTTTCTTCAATTTTATTCTTACTATTAAGCATTATCCACATGAGTTCTTTATCAAAATTCCAAAACCAACTGCTTGTAAAACTTAGTGGATTTAAGCTAAAAACAAAGCCAATAGAAAGGATAGCCAGTATTCCAATCGGCAGTTTCATTTTCCAAGAACCTTCATGAATAGATTTTATATCAACTTTTTCGTTTCTAAATTCTCCAAAAAATATCATCCAAATTTGGCGAGTCATGTAGAAAGCGGTTAGGACTATACCCAAAAGAATTGAGCCTATAATTGTTAAATTAAGTATTTCTGTATTTTTTCCTTCAAAAGTCATAACCCACATCCCTAAAATTGCATCCTTTGATAAAAATCCCGAAAATAAAGGCAATCCCATCAAAGCCATCGAACAAACTAAATAACAGATAAACGTAAATGGCATTTTCTTTCTTAATCCACCCATCAATCTCATATCTTGGGCATCAAAATATTCGCCTGTATGATGCAAAGCGTGAATTATTGCTCCAGCACAAAGGAATAAGCCTGCCTTAAAAAAAGCGTGCGTTAATAAATGAAATGCTGAAACATCATAACCTAAACCTAAAACCATTAAACCTAATTGTGAGACGGTTGAATACGCCAAAGTCTTTTTAATATCAGTTTGAAAAATGGCATAAATTGACCCCAAAAGCATGGTTATCGCTCCTATTACCGCTACAATGTTAGAGGCATCAGCATTAAACATTGGAGAAACCCTAATCAATAAATAAACACCTGCCACTACCATCGTGGCGGCGTGTATGAGGGCAGATACGGGCGTAGGTCCTTCCATGGCATCGGGTAGCCATGTGTGTAAGGGAAATTGGGCAGATTTGGCGATTGTACCACAAAAAAGCAGTAAACAGTAAACAGTAAGCAATTTTGTTTGAACGTTTTGCAATACCGTTAAATCGGTTTTTCCATAAGTAAAATATACGGCAAAAATCCCAATCAGGAAACCAATATCGCCAATTCTGTTCATCAAAAAGGCTTTTTTGGCGGCTTGGGTGGCTTCAGGTTTTTTATACCAAAAACCAATGAGTAAATAAGAACTCAAACCTACTAATTCCCAAAAAGCATACATCACGAAAAGATTATCCGTCAGTACGATTCCCAACATCGAAAACACAAAAAGACTCAGAAAACCAAAGTAACGGTATAAATCGGGGTCGTCGTGCATATATTCAAGTGAGAAAATCTCTACCAACAGAGCAATGAAATTGACCAAAACCAGCATCATTAAAGTCAGGGAATCAAACAGGAAACCAAATTGATAGACTCTTTCTTGAATCGTGAACCAATTGAAAACAAGATGATTATTGGAATTATGGAGATTCTGAGTAAGAAAGTAAAGGCAAAGCCAACCAGCCAAAATATTATGTTTTTTACCCAAGACTATCGACCCTAAAAAGCCAACGAATGGAGTAAATAATATGAACCAAATTAGGGGCATTTATTTAAAGAATAGTGAATAATTAATAGAGAAAGGTTTATCACAATTTGTTACTTTTTCAAAAATACACTCAAATACAAGGAAAATTCTTTTAAAAGTTCAATTTTTGTACAAATATACAGAGCAAATCTTAATCTGTACTTATTGATTTCAACATAAATCTACCAAATTTATGGACTAATAGATAGCGGTTAGGTTTTATGGGTTAGTAATTTCGTAGTTAAATGCCAAATCCTAAAATCCAATCTCTAACCCCAATAAAAAACATGGAAAACGCCAGAACAGCTAATTATTCCCGTACCACTATCACTGAATTGATGATTCCGTCTTACGCTAATTTTGGAGGGAAAATTCACGGGGGAATTCTACTTTCATTGATGGATAAAGTGGCATACGCCTGTGCTACCAAACACGCAGGAGCGTATGTAGTTACGGTTTCAGTGGATAACGTAGAGTTTCGTCAGCCCGTAGAGGTTGGTGAATTAGTATCTTTACACGCCTCCGTCAATTATGTAGGCAAAAGTTCCCTGATTGTGGGTATCAAAGTAGTAGCCGAAAATATCAAAACAGCTACGGTGAAACACACCAACACTTCCTATTTTACGATGGTAGCCAAAGATGACGAAGGGAAACCAACGGCAGTACCCCCACTAATTTTAGAGGACGACGTTGATATTCGGCGATTTTTGGAAGCCATGAAACGCAAAGAAATCAAAAGTTCCTACAAAACCCTATTGGATAACGCCAAAACGAGCATGGAAATTGATGAAAACTTACATCTATTAGAAACCGAGCGTTGTATCATCAAGCGGGATAAGGATATGCAGAGTGAGTGGATTTAAAACAAACATAAAACAAGTGAACATAAAAACCCTAAAAAACATCTACTTCCTCGGCATTGGTGGCATTGGAATGTCGGCAATTGCTCGTTGGTTTATTGCCAATGGCTATACTTTGACTGGTTATGACAAAACCGCTACGCCCCTCACAGACGCTCTTCAAGCAGAAGGCGTACCTGTACATTTTAGTGATGATGTTGCCTTGATTCCAGCGGAGTTTTTGGCAAATCCTGCCGAAACGCTTATCGTTTATACGCCCGCCATTCCCAAAGACCATCAGGAATTTAACTATTTGAAGGACAATGGTTTTACCTTGATGAAACGCTCACAAGTACTGGGGCTACTAACTCAAAACTTCTTTACAATTGCCGTGGCGGGTACACACGGGAAGACGACAACGTCTTCGATGGTGGCTCATATTTTAAAGCAAGCGGGCAAGAACGTAACGGCATTCTTGGGCGGCATTACCCAAAATTATGGTACAAATTTCTTGATAAATGAAGGTTCAGAAAACGTGATTTGTGTGGTAGAAGCTGATGAATTTGACCGTTCCTTTCTCACACTTTTCCCAGATTTAACCATCGTAACCTCTACTGATGCTGACCATTTGGACATCTACGGCGACCATTCTAAACTAATGGAATCGTTCCAGTTATTTGTTTCGCAGATAAAAGAGGGTGGAAAACTTTATCAGTATCAAGGGATTCAGCTACAAGATTTTACCAAAAATCAAAGTCAAGTTTTTGGCTTAGATACAGGTGATTTCAAAGCTGATAATCTTAGAATTGAAAATGCCGAAATGATTTTTGACATTGTTCATCCCGATGGTATTATTAAAGATTGCAGTTTGCTAACTCCTGGTTTTCATAACGTTACCAATTCTATTGCAGCAGCGGCAGTTGCCTTACAGGTGGGTGTATCACCCGAATCGGTACGAGAAGGAATCTGCACGTTTAGAGGTGTAAAAAGACGTTTTGAGTATCACATTCGTTCTGAAAAAGTGGTTTACATTGATGATTACGCCCATCATCCCACCGAGATTGAGGCGTTTCTTTCATCGGTCAAAGCCCTTTATCCCAATCGTAAATTGACCGTAGTTTTCCAACCCCATTTATTTTCTCGGACAAACGATTTTCAGGAGGGTTTTGCCAAAAGTCTTGAACTGGCAGATGATTTAATCCTCTTGGATATTTACCCCGCTCGTGAACTCCCGATGGCGGGCGTAACGTCATCTGTTATTTTTGATAAAGTAAATCTTGCCGAAAAAATCCTGTGTACCAAAGCAGAAGTTTTAGATTTAGTAAAAATCAAACAACCCGAACTATTAGTAACCGTCGGAGCAGGGGATATTGATACGCTGATTCCTATGATTAAAGAACAATTAAGCAAGGTTAGTGATTGACGTTCTTACAAAAGATATTCTACTGAAAATCAAATAGTTGTTTTTAAAAGTAATTCTCTAATATACTATTCTACCTTTACGAATTTATACTGTTTTTAATCTAAAATTTAGTATAAATTCGTAAGAGTAGGGTATATTTTTTATTTTTCTTGATTCCAAAAATAAATGCTCCCCAAAGCAATTATTGCCCAAATGGTAACGTCTATTGCCAATGTTTTGTGTGCGAGCATTTGGCGTATATTGAGATTATACACATATACCAAAATGGCAAAAATGCACAGACAAGCAATACTTAAAAGCCACCCTCGGCGAGCAATTTTATCAGTAGAACGGTAAGCTACATAACCCAAGTATCCCATTACTACTTGATAACCACCTATAAAATTGAACAAAGAAAGTTCATTTATGTTGGGGTCTGGTTTTCCGAAATATTCTGAGGACATAACTGGTGCAAAAATTGCGGGCAGTCCTAATAGAAGACTATAAACCGTAATCATAAGGATAAATGTATTGGTTTTCATTTTTGATAAATGATTGGTTTGGAAAGACAAGTTGGTAAATTAATTTTCACGCTGTCTAGTAATTAATCTTTTTAGGAGTGCTATCCAAAAAAATAAATCATCGGAATTATCTACTTTATGTAGCAGCACAATAAACGGAAGTGTATATATAACTGTGGTACGGCTCAACTAATTTATTGATTTTCAGCCATAAATTTTAGCCGTGCCACAGTTTAGAACAACCTTAATTTCTCTACTACCTAACCACCGCCACATGGAAATCGGATGTACTTTGTGTAATTGAAGAACTGGTAAAGTTACAAATTCTCACCCGCACGATACCTGCCGAACTGACCCGTGCATAGGCTATAAATAAGCCATTTAGAATGCCAATGTCTGGCGAGGCACTTACGGCAGAATCAACCGCTGCATTGGCTACACTCACATCTTGATTTACACAATTATTGGCAGTAACGGTAAAAGTCGGAACAGATACGGTTACTTTGATTATTTCTTTCAAACCCGTTCCGTTAGCTCCGATATATACGCCTCCCGTTGAATTATTGTTCAAATAAATAGGTCCATTACTTGCTCCGTCTATTTCATTTCCATCAAAAAGCATACTTGCACCGCTCGTATTGGTAACTTTAAAAATGGCAGTTGTTCCGTTATTATCTTGTGTGCCTTCTACTTGGAGCTGTGTATCGGGCGATACTGTACCGACTCCCACATTTCCCCCCGAAGCTACTCTTATCCTGTCGAGATTGTTAGTTCTGACCGCAAACCCCTGAGCATCAGTCGTTCCGATAAAATTTGAGGATGGATTCGTACCTGCATTTCCTTTGGCATTCCAAGTAGAGTTTTCGTCGGCAAATCCAAAAACTCGCCAAGTAGCAAGAGAAGCATCATACACCATCGAAACACCTCCTCGTGCGGTTACTGTAACAGTTGCTCCCGTATGCGTAGCAATTCGATTGCCCGATACTGCTGAAAGACTTTCGTTGTTGATGACAAGCGTTGTGGCTAATGCTGTGTATAATATCAGCACCATACCATCTTCTCCGCCTGCAATGCCGTTGAGCGTTACCGTGCCAGAAACACTAAAATATATCCGAGAAGCTCCCTGTCGGTCGAGGGCATTCTGAGTACCCGCAGTGGTGATGGTTGTTTTTTTAGTCAGTGCCAAATCTCCGTTCACATCTAATTTGGCGTTGGGAGATGTAGTTGCTATGCCTATATTTCCATTAGTTGGGTGGATGTACATTCTATCAAGACCTGCCGTTTGTAACCGCAGGCTGTTTGTACCTCCATCGAATTTAAACTGCCCCCAAACGTTGAGACTAACCGCCGCCAAGAGGATAATGGTAAAAATTTGCTTTTTCATATTCGTTTTATTTTTAAATTGATTTATGCCTGAAAATGTAATCTTTCGTTCACTTTATCTCTTCTTCTTCTGGATACCATTGCCTGTAAATTATTGGTTAAAATCATCGAAACGCCCTCACGGTCAATACTTCTTAGATGCTCACAGTTAATCATAAATCCACGATGTGTGCGTAGGAAATCATAATTTACAAGAAGTATCTCGAAGAGCTTTAACGTTCTGGGAATCAACACTCTACGACCAGACCGTAAATGAAGTACCGTATAATTTATCATACCTTCCAGCATGATAATTTCTTGCAGAGGAATGGTTTTGCGGGTACGTGGGAAGTAGATTTTTGCTTTGATTATCTCGCAAAAATGAGGCATTAACTTTTTCATGGGTACTTTTTCGTTTAGATTTAAGACTTTGGCATTACACCTCAAAGTTCTCGAAAATCTAAACAGTCAGTACCCACCAATTCGGGTGGTTTTATTGGGATTTATTTAAAGAAACGCACATATCTCGACAACCAAAAACCGTAAGCAAAAACAAAATGGCGTAGAATAGTTACGATATTTCTGACAATCGAAATTTTAACGAAAAGAATAAAATTAGTTTGATAAAGTTTTTCACTCACAAAATAAAAGAGAAGTCCCAAAAGATGAGCTACAATAAGAGCAATACTAAACCAAAAATAGGGGATTTTGTACAGCGAAATTTTATTATCTCTGTGATACAAAAACCATAAATAAAGCATAGGAACAATCATCGTGAAGAAACCCGTTAGCGTAGGCATTAATACGCCCGCCACGTGATAGCCCGTAATCCAAATGTAGTCAATGACTGACATGAAAGCTAAAAAAATACTCACATATTGTACGTATTTACCAAAAGGTTTTTCTAATAAAGTAGCATAAAACCACCCAATCAATAGAAAGTTCTTTAAGGTGGAAATAATACCTAAGAAATGGGTATCACCAATACCGAATTTGCGGAGATAGGGTAGCCAAAAATCGGTGTGAGTATTTACAGACCAAATAAATAATTGTTCAATGGCATTAGAAAGAATAGTAGCTACAATGTACCCAAAGAATATCCAAAGGGGTTTATTAAAATACTTGACATTGAAAAGAGCTACGATGAATGTAATAAACATCGTAGCCGTAGTAATTTGCCCAAACTGAGTCAGAAGTTCATTATAGTATTCTTCTTGTGGAGTCATAACGGATTATTTGGGAATTTTTACGCCTCCAGAAGCCAATGTTACACCAAATGCCATCACGGCATTATTAGCAGAGTTTGATTTTATAATGATACTCATTCTCCCATTAAAAACGCCTAAGGTAAAGACAAAATCATCAGCTAAATTATTGGTTAATTCTTTCACGAAATCTCGGTGAAATCTAAATCTAAATCTTGCATTATTTCCTTCCCGCATCAACTGAATTATCATTTGTACTTTTGATGGATTATTAGCACGGTTAGCTCTTTCGGCTTGTTGGGCAGGCGTAAAATTACTAATGCTATGGCTAAAATTCATTCCCATAATCGGTATCAGGTTGAAAAGCGTTATTTCCAACATATTACTGTTTGCAAGCCCTATCAATTGGGCAGATGTAACTCGCCTTTCAACGGGAGGAATATTGCCCCAGAGAGTTTGCAAAGCCGTATTAGTATCAATAGCGGGAATCACAGGAAATCCTTCGGTATCGTAAAAAGTATAAATTGCCATGTTTGTATGGGGTTAAAGGGTTTGTTTTTCAATGGTAAACACCTGATATTCAATACTATAATCTTTAAAATCAGTACATAGTAATAGCTCAAACCAAACGTTCTTCGATTGCTTTTGCTACGGCTTCGGGTGCTGAGTTTACATGGAGTTTTTCGTAAATATTTTTCACGTGCCAATGCACCGTGTGAAAACTCAATGAGCAAACATCGGCTATCATTTTGTAGCTCATCCCCTTTACCATACAGCCCAAAATTTCTCGTTCACGGTCGGTAAGGTCAATGTATTC
>JALONS010000255.1 GCA_025454855.1 Arcicella sp. | reverse complement strand
ATTCTATGCCCACGTTGAAGCCCAAAATACTCAATAGCATCTGTTTGGGAGAGAGTTCTAAATTGGTAAGGGTTTCGGCAAATGCTAACCCATGAATTAATCCAAAACCTCCAGCAATGAGCATTTCTTTTTTAGGATAAATAGGACGAAGTGCATGAAAAGCCGAAATCAAAATGGTAATAGCAATGAGAATTTCGATGGGTTTGGTAGGAAAACTCAACCACTGAACCGAGCCTAACAGTAGCGTTAAAGAATGCCCTATGGTAAAAGCAGTAATAATTTTAAGTAAATTAATCAGGCTGTGTTTGGTTTCCATCGAAGCCCCCCAGCGTTTACGTTCGGCTATCAACATACAGGGCAGAAGCAACGTGAGGACAAATAAAATGTGGTCTGTACCCGCTAAAATATGGGTAACACCCAGCGAAATCATACTTTTAAATCCTTGCCACGTACTGCCTTGTTGTAAGCTAATCTGAAACGGTTTTAGGGTATTACTGGGAATATCCCAAGCAATAACTCCCACTTGTTGCATGGTGGTATCTTCTGAAATAACCCCCTGTTGCCAGTCTTGTCTTACGGCTACCAATGTTTTGTGGCTCGCTACTTCACGCAAGATTACGTCATAATCAAAATAAAAGTTTCTTAGGTCATAATATTGCGGAGGCGACATCTCGAAATTCACTACCAGTTCTCGATAATCACCCGTGAGGCGACTTTTCGTTTCAATAACTTTCATATCTCCCAATATCACCGTCCAAGGTTTTCCTTCAAATGATTTCGGGCGAATATGTTTCATCAAATAAAGCCTTAGCGAATCTCCTAAGCGTTCAATCAATCGCTCGGAATTATCATTTACACCCATGCCAATTGCCGATTGCAATTCTCCTAAAGGAAGTTGTATCTGACCCGTGTAATGCTTTTCGTGTACATTCAGTATCACCATTGAGTTAGGCATTGGGTGGCTTTCTGCTCTTTGGTACGTGGTAATTATCAAAACAATTAATAAAAATCGAATTAAATATTTCATGTTTAAATCAGAAAAATGAGCATTCCAGTCGCTGATAGAGGTATTTGTTAAAAAACTTCCCAAAAGTTATATTACAACATTTGGGAAGTTTTAAATTGGGAAAATCGTAAATATCTGGAAGATTAATTTCCACCGTAGTCTGATTTTCTATCTCTCCAAACTGAGTGTGGATGAACACCACCTCTGATGATGATAGCTCCCTGCATCGACCATTCAATCCAAACACTTGGACCATCAATCAAAATATAATCGCCTTGTGCCGCCATGGTTATTCCACCGTAATAAGAGACATACGTTTCATCCAATTCTGCTTTATATTTGGCAAGTACAGCAGCGGCGGCTTTATCATCTAAGTCATCTACGTAGGTTTTAATGGCTGCCAATAATAAATCTTTTTGAGATGCCGTAAGATTACCCGCTTTCACACCCGTTTTGGTAGTGGGAAAATTATTATCTTTTTGGGGTCCTACAATTATATCATTTTGAGCTGCCGCCCGTCTCGCTGTTGCTAATTCCGTAGTACTCAATGCTTTCAAGAAATTAGCAAAAGCAGCAGTTTCTTGCACCAATGGTTGTACTGTTTTACCATTGTTGGTAGAAGTCCAAGTAGGATACGGTTCAGTAGAGCGGAAAGAAGGCGTACCACCCGTCATTTTTCCACCGTTATACGTATAAATGATTGTACCATGATGTCCGCCAATCTGTAAACACCAAAGTCCCGTAGTGCTGGGTGTACCCAAAAATCCGATGTAATAATTACCCGAACCGTAATCACTATTTCCACCGTTGGCTCTGAGGTAATCGTCGGCATCTATAATACCTACATACTCTTCATTCCCTTCATTGGCTACTGTACCCGTAGCAGCTTTCACCAAATTATAAAAAGCCGTCCATTGTGCCGTAGAAAAGGTACTTGATGCCAATCCTACTCGATTTCTATACAAGCCTTGTGGTAAATTTGACCATAACTGAGCCTGTGCTTTTGTATAATTATACTGTAAAGAAGTTACTTGAGTAGCTGTCAGCGACGTTTTAAAGGCTTCGGCAGCTTTTACGATATTAGCAATGTCTGTATCAAAATTCCAAACCGTTCCCGTGGTAGTTCCTCCACCTGTGCTGGCTGTATTTACTGTTAAAGCGATAGAACACGATTGCCCGCCCAAACTAATGGCAAAAGTTGCTGTACCCGCTGAGGTGGGAGTCCCTGTAATAGCAAATGTTGCTGTACCAGCCCCCGATGCTAAAGTTCCAGCCGATAAAGTAGCTGTTAGTCCTGATACCCCAGTAGAAGCAACTGCCGAACCCGCACTGTAAGCCGCTCCGTTACCACCAGTATAAGGTACCGTTGCCGTGCCTACATAAGCCGTACCATTAGTAGCGGTTGCCGAAAATGTAGCACTCCCACACGCAAGCGTTGTGATAGTAGCTGTACTTGGAGAAACAGTACTATCTTCAGTAGTTTTGCACGCCCATATCAACAAAAAACTGCCGATGGCGATAAAGATACTTTTTTTCATAAGAATAATGTTAAAGTTGAAGGGGGATATCCCCTTTGAAAATAGGATGATGATTAAGTTGCAAAGTAAATACAGGAATAGCCCAATCAAAGGAGACTTTTTGATGAATTATGGATAAAATAAAAACATATAAAATCATTTAAACTACGCCAGAGAACTGAATACTTATCAGTAACTATTGTGCATGGGCATAGCGATATTCAGAAGATTATTTCATTGATAATCAACAAATTAAAAAATAAAAATCGGAATCAATCAAACATAAGCCTTATTGAAATTACTTTTGTTCATAGCTAAGTAACTTCAACTTTTTACTTACGTACAGATACTTAATCTTAGGAGAGATACACCATTAGTTAGATAAGTATTGCCTTGTAGGTTAAAATAGTTTTGCGTTTTGGAGCATACGTGAATGAAGACAATGTACTGGAAAAATACATCAAGAAGCACAACGAGATAAATATTTTGAGATTATTTTTAGAAGAGTAAAATCCATGAATAAATCTTGAACCTTATGGCGGTAAGGTTCATAGTTAATCTACTCAGGCAATAACCGTTTTATTCTCTGAATTTTTTTTCGAATATACTTGATGCGAGAGTGTTCTCAACAT
This sequence comes from Arcicella sp., assembly GCA_025454855.1. Lineage (GTDB taxonomy): Bacteria > Bacteroidota > Bacteroidia > Cytophagales > Spirosomataceae > Arcicella. Next base: position 3,572 of record JALONS010000255.1, on the reverse strand, counting down.
ACCTATTCTAATTTTCTTTTTCAAGGCTGCCGTTTCAGACTTATACGTATTCTGACCTTGCAATAGTTCCTCAGCGATACTGGCTACTAACGCCTCGACCGATTCTGGCGTTAAGATGATTGAATTGTTTTTCATCGGCGGTAATTTTGGTGGTTGAATGAAACAAAGTATGGAAATAAATTACAAACATATTACTAAAATGTAATATCTTCATAATCAAGACGATAACATAACAATAAAGTCATTAAATAAGTTTAAAAATGCTTACTAAATCTATACAATTATATAAAAATGCTTATGCGGGCTTGCCCAAATCCATTTGGTTGCTTTCAATCGTAATGTTCATTAACCGCAGTGGCACGATGGTACTGCCTTATCTTACGCTTTACATGACCCAAAAACTGCATTTTAGCGTAACGGAAGCGGGTATTGTAATGGGTGTGTATGGTTCGGGGGCGTTGTTTGGTACATTTTTAGGTGGGCGACTTTCCGATAAAATTGGTTTTTATTCTATTCAGTTTTTCAGCTTATTGCTGGCAGGTGTTATGCTTTTGGTATTGTTGCAGCTCACTACTTTTTATGAAATGTGCGTGGGTGTTTTCATTTTTACTACGCTTGGTGATACTTTCCGCCCAGCCAATGCCGCTTCAATTGCCTATTACAGTACGCCCGAAAACCGTACTCGTTCGTATTCGCTCAACCGCTTAGCCATCAATTTAGGTTGGTCGATTGGCGGGGGAATGGGCGGTTTTTTAGCAGAAATCAACTATGATTTACTATTTTATACCGATGGGATTACGTGTATTTTGGCGGCTATTTTACTGAAAATTTTACTGAAATCACCCGAAAAACCACAACAAACCAATAATACACAATTTGCTGAAAATCAAAATATTAAATCACCCTATACAGATACTATCTACTGGTTCTTTGTACTCTGTGTGGTATTTTACACCGTGCCGTTTTTCCAACTTTTCACCTTAGAACCTCTTTATTTCCGAAGGGTCTATCACCTTCCTGAATCACAAATTGGACTCTTGATAATTTTTAATGGTATCCTGATTTCGGTATTGGAGATGATTGTGGTACATCAATTAGAAGGAAAATACCCCAAAGCGTATATTATTGCCTTCGGTACAATCCTGACGGCTCTATCTTTTTGGGTATTCAATGCTTATTTTGCGGTAGGAATTCTGTGGATTTCGATTACTTTCAATACCATCGGAGAAATGTTTGCGATGCCTTTTATGCAAAGTTTTGCCGTAGAGCGGTCGAACGAAAAAAATCGAGGACAATACCTTGGAATGTACGCCATGTGTTATTCCTTCGCCCAAATAGCCTCACCAACGCTGGGGTCGCAGGTGGTACAGCACTTTGGATTTACCACCCTTTGGTTTGTCATGGGCAGTCTTTGCCTGATTTCGACGTTTGGTTTTTTGTATTTGAAACGGTTGTTGTGAACAATGAATACTCATTTATCAATCGCATACGCCCGACCATTTGGGCGTATGCGATACGCCACTGCACAATAGTAAATAATTCATTACAAATCCTTATCTATACAATTTTGAATATAAACCTCAAAGCCCACGCCAAAAACGTGGGCTTTTATTTAACTTTATAGTTTATTTTATTGTTAGATTTTAGAGGCTCAGGGTTAAAATGAACCCCTAAAACCTAACCCCATCCCCTAAAATATGGCAAACAACAATTCAGACATTACAGGTTTCGACCATATCGAAATCCTTGGAGCAAGAGAACATAACCTCAAAAATATCGACCTAACCATTCCACGCAATCAATTGGTGGTTTTCACAGGAATTTCGGGTTCGGGTAAATCGTCATTAGCTTTTGATACGCTTTATGCCGAAGGACAACGCCGCTATATGGAGTCGTTTTCTGCCTACGCCCGTAGCTTCATGGGCAATATGGAACGTCCCGATGTCGATAAAATCAATGGGCTTTCTCCCGTAATTTCTATCGAACAAAAAACGACTTCCAAAAATCCACGCTCAACAGTTGGCACAGTTACGGAAATTTACGATTTCATGCGTTTGCTTTACGCACGGGCGGGCGAAGCGTTTAGTTACGTTACGGGTGAGCGAATGATAAAACAATCTATCGACCAAATCATTGACGTAATTCTGCAAGATTATCAAAATCAGAAATTGATTTTACTCGCTCCCGTTGTAAAAGGACGTAAAGGTCATTACCGTGAATTATTCGTTCAGATTGAGAAATTAGGCTATACAAAGGTGCGTGTGGATGGCGTGGTGATGGATATTCAGCCCAAAATGCAACTCGACCGTTTCAAGATTCACGATATTGAGATTGTGATTGATAGAATCGTGGTGAAAACCGAAGACCGTTTTCGTTTATCGCAGTCCGTTCAAACGGCTCTCAATCAAGGGAAGGGAATTATGATGACCCGTGATGAAAAAAATGAGGTTCGTAATTTTTCAAAATATTTGATGGACCCAGTTTCGGGGATTAGTTACGACGAACCTTCACCCAATAATTTCTCGTTTAATTCGCCCTACGGTTGGTGTCCGACGTGTCAAGGTTTGGGCAAAGTAGAGGAAATCACCGAAGATTCTATTTTACCCGATAAAACCCTCAGCATTGAAAAAGGAGCGATTGCTCCCATCGGCGAATACCGTGATATGTGGATTTTTAAACAGTTGGAAGTTTTATTGAAACCTTACAAAGTGAATCTGAAAACACCCATTGAAAAATTCCCAGCCGAAGCCATTGACGTAATGCTACACGGAACGGATGAACCCGTAGCTGTGCCGTCCAAAAAATACGAAGGCACCGACTGGAATACCAAATATGAAGGAATTGTAACTTTCTTGAAACGTCAGCAAGAAACAGGCTCAGAGAAAATTCAAGACTGGATTAAGGATTTTATGGTGGTGAATACTTGCCCCGATTGTAAAGGTTTACGCTTGAAAAAGGAGTCGCTTCATTTCCTGATTGATAACAAAAACATCGCCCAGTTGGAGCATGGTTTACCGATTTAGAACCCAGAATGAATGAACGCCAAAACGTAATTGCCAAAGAAATTTTGAAGGAAATCCGTAAAAGAATTGGCTTTTTGACGGGTATTGGCTTGGAATATCTGACGCTAAACCGCTCATTACGAACACTTTCGGGTGGTGAAGCCCAACGCATTCGTTTGGCAACCCAAATTGGTACGCAACTCACCAACGTGTTGTACATCATGGACGAACCGAGTATTGGTTTGCACCAACGAGACAATGTAAAATTGATTCAAGCCCTCAAAGATTTACGAGATTTGGGAAATTCGGTTCTCATCGTAGAACACGACAAAGACATGATGTTGGAGTCGGATTATATTGTGGATATTGGACCGGGAGCAGGACGACACGGCGGAGCAATTGTAGGGCAAGGAACACCAGAAGATTTTTTGAAGAATAATTCGACAACCGCTAATTTTTTAAGTGGAAAAATCAATATTGAAGTTCCGAAAGAAAGACGAAAAGGAAATGGCAACACGCTGATTATCAAAGGAGCAACGGGAAATAATTTAAAAAATATTACTTTAAAAT
>JALONS010000254.1 GCA_025454855.1 Arcicella sp. | reverse complement strand
AAATATCTGGAAGCCGCTCCGTTGGTAAAAACCATTCCAGACCTTCCGTATTATGGTAAAATCAATCGTGTTTTAACTGATAAACCCAACACGGGTGACCAAGTAAATATTTATTCTACGCCTTACCAAGACGTACTCATTATGGAAGGGTTTGTACCTGCGGGAGAAAACTTTTCGGTAAAGGGTTCAATCCCTGACCCTGCCCTTTTTTCCGCTTATTTTTTACATAAAAAGTTGGAAGAATTGAATGTCAAAATAGCCGATTCTCCATTATCTTGGATGGAAGCCAACAAGAAAAGTATTAATTTCTCAAAACCCAGTCAAACCATCATTATCGACAGTTTATTATCGCCTCCACTTAAAGATTTAGCTCGTGAATGCAACTTTCAAAGTATTAATCTTTACGCTGAAACTTTCCTCAAAACGCCTTCGGTACTACTAAATCTTGGTAATTCTACCGATGCCGCTATTAAAGCCTTAAAACAAATTTGGCAGACAAAAAGCGTAAAATTAGAGGGGCTTAAAATGAAAGATGGTAGTGGTTTATCAGCGGCAAACGGCATTACCCCCAATAACATGACCGATGTTCTGAAAACCATGTTTTTAGAAAAATCTTTTGATGCCTTTTATGAATCCATTCCCATTGTGGGCGTTTCGGGTACAGTAGCAAACTTAGGAAAAAAATCAAAAGCGGTCGGGAATGTTAGGGCTAAAAGTGGTTCTATTGATGGCGTAAGGGCTTACGCAGGCTATTTTACCGCTAAAAATGGAGAAATGTTTTGTTTTTCAATGATGCTCAATAAATATAATTCTGAATACGGTTCGGCAACTCGTGAATTAGAAAAATTAATGATTATGATGGTTGATTTGTAATCTTTCTAAGGTTGGTAAATACTGGTTTTTCTCAAATTTTTTTCACGTCTTCTTGAAATAATAGCTTCTAATCCATCAGACATGGTGATGGTATGGTTTTCTGCATCGATACTTTTGATATGAGTTGGATTAATCATATAAGTCCGATGTATTCTAACAAACCCTTTTGTCTCTAAATAGGACTCAAAAAATTTTATATTATGGGGAACAACTTTGGAAGTACCACCTTCTAAATGAAAAATAGTGTAGTTTGCATCACCTTTAAGCAGTACAATTTGGTCAATTAAAATTTTCTTCAAACTTCTTTGGTTAATAATCAATAGAGCGGTGTTGCCCTTTTGAGTGTAAGTTTTCATAAAAATGTTGGATGTGTTAGCGATTAAAAGAATGAGAAGTTTTAAAGATAATTCAAAACAACGCACAATGCGAGCAAAACAAAATACCTCTTAGGAGGTAATTTATTCCTCTTTTATTCTGAATACCTTTGTTTAATGAAACAAATTATTACAATAATACAGATAATACTGTTTTCTTCTACGATTTTTGGTCAAAAAGATAACATCGTTAAAATTTCCCAACAACCTTTTGAAAGCACATTAGAAGGAAAATTGTTTTGGGCAAAAAATCTTTCTTTGAAACAAGATAATGACCTGCTTAAATTCTTACCCACTTTCCGTGACGATAATCATCAGGTAATTAGTTTTGGGCAATCAATGGATGAAAATTGGGTTATGTTTCGTCTTCAAAATAACGCTAAATCCTCCATTGATTTGGTACTTTCTTTATATCAAGCATTCGTGAGTAGAGCTGATTTGTATCTATTCAGAGATTCGGTTTTAGTCCAAAAAAGCCTTCAAAATGACAAAATAAAACCTGAAAATAGAATATTGAGTGACGTATATTTCAACTTCCCTTTTCAAGCCGCTCCTAAATCAACTTATTACATTTTTTTAAGACTGAAAGCTAATCCAGAAAATGGAACGGTAAAAGCATTATTAACGCTTGCGGATAACAAAACTTACATAAAAAACTCCCGAAATTCTCATTTAACTTTTGGAATTTTTGCTGGTATTCTTCTTTTTTCTACTATCATAGGTCTTATACTTTTTGCCAATAGCCCTAAAAGAATTTATCTTTATTATGCAGGTTTCATTACTACCGTTTTATTCGCTTATTTAGCAAATTACGACTATCTAAGCGACTGGTTAAACATCCAAAATATTTCAGTTATCCGTTTTTATCATTCATTAATGATGATTGGTGGATTTTTTCAAGTAAGATTCGTTATCCAATTTTTAAGTCTCGAATCTTTCTTACCCAAATATTTTCGAAGCATTTTCAAAATTTTAGAGTTGTTATTCATCCTAACGGGCGTATCAAATCTTATTTTCCCCGTCGGAGAATTAGTTCCTTATGTTTCACGCACATCACTGATTATCTTAGGAATTTTCTTGTTTGTGGTTTCAATATGGTCGTTCACAAGAAAAGAAAAAATGGCAAAACTATATTTATTAGCCATGTCGCCAGGAATACTACTGGTGGTGTATATGCTTAGTGCTTCGTTGGGTATTATTCCGTTATTCCGCCAAGCCTATTATTGCCTTTTCATTATTTCTGTTTACGAAATCATCGTTTTTGGTTGCGGATTGGTATATCAATTTAATAAAGAAAAAGTGGACATTGAACGTAAATTATTAGAAGAACGTCAGCAAATAGCCCATAAAATTATCACAGCCCAAGAACGAGAACGTCAACGAGTTGCCCAAGACCTCCACGATGATTTGGGCAGTACCCTATCTATTTTGAAACATCAATTAGCTGAAAGCAACGAAATAAATCAGTTTCGGCTTGAGAATGAAATAGATATGGCTGACAAAGCCGTGAATGATTTACGATTAATTGCCCATAATTTAACCCCAACTCTTTTTTTAGAAAAGGGCTTAATCGTGGCTCTCAGAGAATTTATCTCACTAAATTCTATCAAACCTAAGATTAATTTTATTCACTCGGGTAATGCAAAACCGTTATCTTGGGAAACAGAGCTGAGTATTTTTAGAATTTCCAAAGAACTCATCAACAACGCTATTAAACACGCTAAAGCTACCAATATTGAATTTCAGATTATTTATTTTGACAAATTTCTTTACCTTTCCATTGAAGATAATGGTACTGGTTTTATAAATAAGCCCTCTGAAAGTGCAGGAATTGGTTTAAAAAATATAATTTTACGGGTTGAATATTTACATGGTAAAATGAGCCAAGAATCTTCCGAAAAAGGAACGCTCATTTCGATTGAAATTCCGTATGTCACTAACCACAAATCCGATTAAAATTCTTCTTGTTGATGACCATCAATTATTTAATGATGGACTGAAAAGTCTGTTGAGTACGGAACAAAACCTCGAAATTGTTGGTCAAGTGTACGAATCTCGAAACGTACTTTACGAAATTCAACGCCTTAATCCACAACTGATTTTCTTGGATATTAATCTCCCCGAGCAGAACGGCATCGAATTATCAAAAATCATTTTGAAAGACTTCCAGAATGTTAAGATAATTTTCTTGACGATGTATGCCGATGAACAAATGCTCAAAGAAGCCAAAAAACTGGAAGTTCACGGGTATATTCTGAAAAATTCTTCCAAAAAAGAATTGCTCTTGGGCATTGAAACGGTTATGAATGGAAAGCAATATTTTGATGCTAAAATCCACAAATCAGCCCAAGACGAAAGCAATAAAGATGACCTTAGTAAGAAATTTGCTTTGACCGAAAGAGAAAAAGAAATTATAGCTTACGTGAAGGCAGGTCTTGACTCCTACCAAATTGCTGATAAAATGAGCCTCAGTTATCTGACCATCAAGACCCACCGACGAAATATTCACTTTAAATTGGGAACAACTTCTACTCCTGAATTAATCAGATTTGCCAACGAGAACAGTCTGTAAATCCTTACTTGGTATATTCCACGATGTATTTTTGTGAAGAAGCAAGTGTGGTAAAAGTGATAATCATTTTTAATTTTGAGCCTTGTACAACGGCATCTTCTCCAGCACTATTTACTAATTTAAAATCCGAACCATTCTTAGAAATTTGGTAATCAGTGGCAATCAATTGCTGATTAACACCAAAAGCAAGGGTATAACTTATCTGAGCAGTGGTATTGTCTTTGGCAGTAATGGTAGCACTACCCGTAGCGGTTGAAGTGACATCTGCCAAAGTATTATTTCTCAGCACAGAAGTTAATTTATAAGTGCCTGCTATTTGTTGAGAAAGATTTACCGTAGGTTCGGCTACTTCGTCTTTTTTACAAGCAAGCATAAAAAAAACAGTTGAAATACATAAAATTGCATTAATTGACTTCATAAAAATTAGATTTTGGTTGAATTTTGATTGATAACTTTTCTTTTTAGTCTTTCGAAATATAAAAGTAATACCCCCAATAATATAGCAATCAATTTGACAAATAAGAAGGGATACTTGGTGTAAAAACTTATTTTATTAACTTTTATAACCTCTTGTAAGCCAATGGTTGAGGTAAACCAAGGTAATCTACCTGAAATTTGACCATAGGGGTCAATAAAACAGGAAATTCCACCGTTGGAACAGCGAACAAAACTTCTTCTATTTTCAATGGCTCTCATTCGGGTAAAACTTTGTAATTGTTTAGCCCCCGCCGATGTACCAAACCAAGCATCGTTGTTCATCAGAGCAATAAATTCAGCCCCCTCTCCTACCAAAGATGCTAATTTTTGTGGGTACATCTGTTCCCAACAAATTGTTAGTGCGACTTTTGAAATTTCACCCTCATCATTATTGTACTGAAAAATCCAAGTGTCTTTTCCCTTCTGCATCTGCACCCCCGTAAGCGTCTGACAGTCATCACAATAGGGCATTACTTCTACAAAAGGAAGCCCGTATTCTTTCTGATAGACCTTTACATCTTCAGGTTTTACTTTTAAAGAATCCCAGTACGTGGCTAACTGCGGTGTAAAGACCAGAGCATTATTTTTAAAAATATTTCTTTTAATGGTATCAGGATATTCAACAAAACCAATCGCTACCGAAGTTTGCCAGCTTGCTATGGCTTTTTTGGTAAAGTCTAACAAACTTTTATTTTGGAATAAAGGTAAAGCAACCGCACCTTCGGGAAGCACAATTAAGTCAGGCTTATTTTTTCCGACAATGGAATCAGACATTTGTACAATCTCATTGAATACGTTAGATTCTTTCGTTGAATCAGTTGAATAACTATCAATGTTTGTTTGTACTATCGCTACTTTGGTGGTATTACGCTCACTGCCCAACACTACACTCGACTTTACCTTATATACCCAAAAGGAGTAAGTTAACATTCCACCAAAAATAAGCAATACAGGCACTAACCTCATCCATTTAAAAATTAGTTTATCTTCAAATGAGATAGCATGGGCAATTAAGCAATTAACGCATATCAATGAAAAGGTTATTCCCCACATCCCCGTCATATCCGAAAACTGAATGAGCCAGATGTTATTGGCTTGGGTATAAGCAATGTTGTTTACCTGTAAAGTATGAGGTAATTGGTGTATTAGCCAGTCAATCAAAGTCCAGTAAAAAGGCAACAAAATCAAAGAAATACGCCAACCGTATCGTCTTTTTACAAAATAATGGAGAAAAAGTGGCAAGTAAACGCCCCAAATCTGGGTTGTAAGACATACCAGTAGAGCTGTCCAAGAGAAAAGAGCTGTCCACCAAAAATCAAGTGAACCACTTATCAAAAACACTGGAATTGTCATCAAGAAATAAGTCTTTAAATCCTTTATTCTTGATGTATTAACAAATATGGGTACAAAAGCAAACCATGCTAAAAGTCCAGTTGGGAATTCGGGGTACGATGGATACGCAAAACCCAATAACAAACCTGAAACAAGGCTTGGAAAAAATCTTTTAAGCCTCATTGATTATTTTTTCTTCACATTCAACTGTTTTTTCAAGGTTTCAATTTCTTTCTGCTGTTGAATAGTGTAAAGTGTTAATTCCTCAACTTTCTCCAACAACTTTGAAACCATTACGTCTAATCCTACTCCATTTTTCACAACCTCCTCTGCCGATGGAACATTTGGCAAATGCCCGTTTTCTCTAATAAATTGTTCTAACTCGTTAATTTTTAGCAATTTATACTTTGATTCAAAAACTCTATCCGACCATTGATTAGGGTCTGAATATCTAATTTTGAAGTGGCTGAGTACAGGCGTATTGTCGGGGTCAATTGTTAAGAAAGGCTCTTTATTAATTTCGATTAATGATTCATTTACCGAAGCCACAAAATTAATATTCCCTTTCAAACGAAATGCCCCTCGAACATCTAAACGAGCCTGCGGATTTGCCGTGCCAATCCCAACTTTTACCAATGAAGAATCCCCTAATACCAAACCGTCATCAACGGCTACTTT
>JALONS010000253.1 GCA_025454855.1 Arcicella sp. | reverse complement strand
CCGAGAAAGATTTTACCGAAAATCGGATTGTAAAACTATCTCCATTTGACCCTAATTTGGCTTCACAAGAACAATTAGAAACATTAGGTTTACCCAAATGGCTGGCAAAACGAGTTATTAATTACCGCTCGAAAGGTGGACAATTCAGAAAAAAAGAGGATTTACAACGGATTTATGATTTTCCAGCAGATTTATACACCCAATTAGAGCCTTATATTTCACTTCCTGAAAAAAATAATCAATTCACGGTTTCAAAAACAGAAAATGCTCCAGAAACTAAAACTGCTTTTACAGTCAAAAAGGCTGCCACTGAAATCTCCAAACCCATAAGTTTTGACCTTAATCGTGCTGATACCAATGATTTGAAGAAGTTGAAAGGCATAGGCTCAAAATTATCCGCACGAATCATCAAATACCGAGACATTTTAGGTGGTTTTTATTCCGAAAATCAAGTAAGAGAAGTTTTTGGATTAGATTCAACAACAATGGTCGAGGTATTGAAGTACGGAAATGTTAAAAATCCCATGCTCAGAAAAATAAAAATAAACGAAGTAAATGCTGAAGATTTTAAACACCCGTATGTACGTCCATACGTAGCAAAATCAATTATTGCGTATCGCCAACAACACGGCAATTTTACCTCAAAAAAGGATTTTGAACCCATCAAATTATTAGATAGTAAAACATTGGACAAGGTTTTCCCTTATTTTGAGCTTTGAGTAAAAAGGATAATAATTGAACAGAATACTACAACAAATGGAAATAATTATTGACCCGACTAAAATTACTCATTACCTTCTTGTCCCAAAAGAGAAGAATGATAAATCAAAATTCTTATATAAACTTGGCTATAACCTCGAAAACTGGCAAGAATTAGAAAATGATATTCGTAAAATAGTACTGGAAAATGAGGTAGTTTTTCAAAAAAATGCCCCTTTTGATGGAAAACTATTTGAAGTAAAAGGGCAATTACGTAATTTAGGAGTAATAACTATCTGGTTATTGTTAGAGAACCCAACTATTTTTAGATTTATAACGTTATTCCCTGATAAATCCAACGAATAGCCATGCAGAAATTCCCATTGTATTCACAGGTTATTTTAACCAAAAACTTTCCTCAATCTGGATTTTTGATAGGAGATGTTGCAACCATAGTAGATTTCATAGAACCCGATGGATATATATTAGAAATATTTGATAGTCAAGGAAATACCTTGAATGTATTACCCGTTTTAGAATCCGATATATCCTTGCCAAAACCCCATGCGGTGGTTAATTACCGTGAATATGCTATAAGTGCTTAGGTTACTTAATATCTAATTTTTACAGAAAACAAAAAGGAACGAATTTCACAATTCGTTCCTTTTTGTTTTCCGTCCTTACTTCACCACCATCACTTTCTGAATCGTTCGTTGATTGTTTTCCACTATGTTGATAAAATACAGTCCCGCATCAATGTTTTGACTTGGTTTTATCGTCATAACATATTGAGACATAATTCCTTTAATTATAGAAACTTCATTCCCCAAACTGTTGATTAAAGAAAGTTTAGCGTTTTCTGCGTCATCAACTCTCACGTACATGATACTTCCATCATTAGGATTTGGGTAAATTACTGCGTTCGTATTTTCATCAGCATTATTCATTTTGACTGACTCAACTGCGGGTACTGGAATAATCGAAATTCTTCCTTTTTTGGTAGTGGTATCTTTTACAATTATCGTATAATCACCTGTTGAACCATAGGTATATTTTTCACAGGCATTGGCTACCGCTCCGTAGGTGGCTCTTTGAGTGCGTACTCGTAAAGGGAAAGTTCCTGATTTTGCCCCCGCAGGAATCGTAATAGTATCCGTTAATATCCCTTTGGTGGAGGTTATATTTTGTAAAAGCATTTCAGAATTAACTCCTTTCGCTGAACCCGAAAATACACCATCACCGTTTAAATCTGCCCAAATACCTACCATATACGGTAAAGTTGTACTATCGGCAGCCATTGTTAATGAAATAGCATATTTTTTACCAGCCTTTACGTTTGCTCTGGCTTTAGAACGATAATCGTTGTAACCATTATTACAAGTAGTGTCAGTATTACTAATTTGTAGGGAGTCTCCCTTTAAACCGAAACTTAATATTTTCCCTCCTTTTACGCATGGGTACGTGTAAACGGGTGTGCAGTAGGTAACGGGAATGGGGTCTGGTTTAGGATTAGTAATATTGACGGTATAGTCTTCAGTCTCTCCAGTGAAATAACTGTCACAAGCACTCGAAACTGCTCCTCCCGTTATTCTTTGTACTCGCACCCGCATCCGAGCAGTGCCTGCTAATCCAGTTTTAGGAATTCTGAGAGAATCCGTTACAACATTGTTTCCAGTAATTGCTCCCTGATAAACCATTTCAGAACCTTCTCCTACACTTGTGCCTGTGAATGTACCGTCATTGTTAAAATCAATCCAGATTGAAGAGTTTAATCCGTAAAAGGTACTATCTGTACTCAGCGAAGTTCCCAAAGTAACTTTATATTTCTTACCTGCGGTTAATTTAGCAGAAAGGTTAGTGAAATCACCGTAAGCAGTAGGCGAACAAGCCGACTTTTCATTTTTAATCATCGAAGAATCTCCTTCTAATGTGAACAAGTCCAAATTACCTTTTCCACCACTATCACCACAACCGAAAGAATAAACAGGCTTACAATATACCACACCAGCGACCAAGGAATCTACGTTACTCAATGACCCCGTGGTAGTGTTAGAAGGTTTTATTCGATAATAATATTTCTTGTTTGTTTCTACGGTTTTGTCAATAAAAACGGTATCATTGGGAGCAGTACCGCCTATTCCGAGAAAGGGTCCATTCAAAGACGTAGCTCGCTCCACAAAAAAACCAGTTTCGTTATTAGAGCTATCTCGCCATGCCAGCGTCACTCCATTCATAACTTTATAGGTTGGTTTTTTCAAAAAAGGTCTTTTAACTGTTTCGGGTTGCCAAGATTTAGCTCCCGTCAAGAAATATTCATTTTCTGAGTTCAAACGTAAAGGAAGTCCTACCAAACCCATCATATCGTATTGTTGCGGTGTAAAGAAATCATTATCACACTCAAAATAAGACATAATATTTTTCATTTGAGGTTCAAAAATATCTCCATTAGCATCTTTCAAGGTGGTATCGGCATAAACACATTTCACAACTTTGGGTTTTCTATCGAATGGGTCTGAAGGTGTATCACAAATTAAATCACCTTTGGCATCGCAGTTGGCAGGTTTTCTTTTGCCCGTTTCAACGGCCAATCTTGAAACCAGCTCTCTTTCTGGAATAGTATCATTATTCCCTTGTAAAGTATGGAAGAGATTAAAATAATGACCAAATTCATGGGCAAAAGTAGAATTGTCATTGGTTTGTGCATTCAACATCACACAAGTATTAGACGATGCTTCTTTGGTCGGAAAATAAGCATATCCTGCTAAGGATTTCCCATCTGCCAAAAGATTCCCCACGAAATAAACATTGATCGCATTTTTTACAGCATTTTTGGCCGTAATGCGTTCTTCCATTGTTTTACCCGAGGCATCTTTCTTTCCAGAATTGAAATCATAAAGCGTCGAATCATCAATATAGTTTGGTTCAATACCAGCAATGTAAAACTGAATACCTTTACCAGCGTTGATAAAGAACTTGTTACAAATAGCCAACGAGTTATTCAAATCAAAAAGTGGTAATCCGCCAGATTTATCATTCTTACGAACAATGTGCGGACGAACAGGTAGATAAACAAGCCCTCTAACAGTATCAGTTCTGGAAGATTTTAATCCTTTATAAAATTGATTTTTTGCTTCAATGATACGGTTTATCTCTGCTTTTGAGGGTGATGGAGTTCCACAATCTCTCAGCTGGGCATAACTTTTAGGGGATAACAGGATAGTAATAGTCACTACTAATGACCACATTTTAAAAGTAAAATGTTTCATAAAATTTTAGATTTTGTGTTAATAAAAATTTAGGTTAAATAAAAAAGCAGAGAAGCAAAGGAAGGAGAAGTCAAAAGTAGCAATTTTATATATGGGTTGTCAATACCTTAGAGGTTGAATCTTATCAAACGGTAGGTAAAGTGCAGAATTAAGTAGGTGAAATAGTTTTAATACCCATTTGAAAGTGAAAAATACACATAGTTAAAGTGCGAGGGAGATTCATCAGGTTTTTTGCACTTCAACGGCTTTTCCATAATTTTACATTAAACAAAACACTTCATCAAATGTCAACAGGATTTTTCAACGTGCCAAAACCTAAAAACGAGCCTATTTACTCGTATGCACCCAATACACCTCAGCGAGAGGCTTTGATAAATAAATTAGCAGAAATGCGGAGTCAAGTGGCAGATGTACCCATGTACATTGGCTCGGAAGAAATAAGAACAAACAACAGGCAACCATTAATTTGTCCTCACGACCATCAACATATTTTAGGGTATTTCCATGAAGGCGATGAAAGTCATGTAAATCAAGCTATCGCTGCTTCGCTCAGGGCTAAAGAAAGCTGGGCAAATCTCCCTTGGGAAAATAGAGTTGCTGTATTTCTAAAAGCTGCTGATTTATCTGCCACCAAATACCGAATGGAGTTAAATGCTGCCACTATGTTGGGGCAATCAAAAAATGCCTACCAAGCCGAAATAGATTCTGCTTGTGAATGGATAGACTTTCTCAGATTTAACGCTCATTTTGCCGCACAGATTTATGCTCAACAACCAGAATCATCCGAAGGAATTTGGAATCGTTTAGAATATCGCCCTTTAGAAGGATTCATTTTCGCCATTACACCATTCAATTTTACTGCCATTGCCGGCAACTTACCTGCTTCGGCTGCTCTGATGGGTAATGTAGTGGTTTGGAAGCCTTCGCCCCAACAAATATTTTCTGCTAATATTTTAATGAAAATACTGAAAGAGGCAGGACTACCAGATGGTGTCATCAATTTAATCTATACTGATGGACCTTTAGCTGGCGAGATAATCTTTAAACACCCAGATTTTTCAGGGGTTCACTTTACGGGTAGCACTAAAGTTTTTCAACATATTTGGAAAACTATCGGACAAAATATCCACCTATACAAAACATATCCAAGAATTGTTGGAGAAACAGGAGGTAAAGACTTCATCATCGCCCATAGTTCTGCCGATGCAAAAGCCCTTGCCGTTGGTTTAGTAAGAGGTGCTTTTGAATATCAAGGACAAAAATGTTCTGCAGCTTCACGAGCCTATGTTCCTCATAGCTTATGGAAAGAGACATCTAAATATGTAAAACAGTTTTTAGATGAAATTAAAATGGGAGGAACAGAAGATTTTAGTAATTTCATTAATGCAGTGATTGATGAAAAAGCATTTGATAAAATCACGAATTATATTGTCCAAGCCAAAAACTCACAGTCAGTTGAAATCTTTGCTGGCGGAAATACCGATAAATCGAAAGGGTTTTTTATAGAACCAACTATTTTACTAACGCAAGACCCTCTATATACTACAATGCGTGAAGAAATATTTGGACCAGTATTAACAATCTATTTATATGAGGATGATAAATATGAAGAAACGTTAGAATTGGTCGATAAAACATCAGAATATGCTCTGACAGGAGCTGTTTTCTCCCAAGACAGATACGCCATCGAAATAGCGAATAAAAAACTGGTTAATGCCGCAGGAAACTTCTACATAAATGACAAACCCACTGGGGCAGTCGTAGGTCAACAACCTTTCGGCGGAGCAAGAGCTTCCGGTACCAACGACAAGGCAGGTTCATTATTAAATTTATTGAGGTGGGTATCACCGAGAACGATAAAGGAGACTTTTGTCTCTCCGATTACTTACGGTTATCCCTTTTTAGGATAATGTTAGATAGTTTGTCCTTAAAACGCTCATCCTCTCTTAAGGTGTGAGCGTTTTTTTGATAGAGCTGTTTTGTTAAAAATATAAATATTTTAATATTTTTTTTACGGTTGCTTTTGGGTTGTTGTTTTTTTGGGGAGGGAGGAGAAAATAATTTCATTTTTTTTCAATTTGTAAGTGATTGTTTTTCAGTGTTTTGGCAATTATTTTCAAGGGATGTGATTTTTTTTTAATAAAAGGTTTGGTGGAGTGGGAAAAAAGTCTGAATTTTGCACTCCCAAACGACGGGAAAGCGGCAGGAAAAAAGGAGAAAGGGATAGAAAATAGGGATTAGCGGTATGTTAGTTTCGGCAATAATTTTGACTGGAAGAGGTTAGAATTAAGAAAGTTCTTTGAGGTATTGATGAGAAAAGCTAAGTTATTGAGATAAGTTCAATAAGGGAGTTGTTGGTTATGTTTTTATTTTTTTTTTAATAGGGCATAGA
>JALONS010000252.1 GCA_025454855.1 Arcicella sp. | reverse complement strand
TGTGACCAGGATACGCCGAAAAATGACGGAAAAGTAAAACTTTCTGGAACATTTACAGGATTGAGATACGACATCGTAGAAGGTGCAACTTATACAGGTACGAAAAAATATGCAGATTTAACGGATATACCATCGGATGGTATCGTGAAATCAAACATTGCGAATCCAACAACTAATGCAGGTACTACTTATACCGTAAGAGTATTTAATGCTAACAATTGTTTCCAAGATTATACGGTGACAATTCAGCAAGTAGTTTGCTCATGTGGTGAAGCGAAATGCGTACCGTTTACTGTAACGAAAACGAAAAGCGGTAAGAAGTAAAACATAAGCTCGAATCGAAGGATTCGAGCTTATAAAAAAGAAACTAAAAGTGTAACTCGAATCCGAGGATTCGAGACCACAAAAGATAATAAATAAAAGTAAATGGGATAAAAAAGGAAGAAAAGTTTTCAATGCGAGCGAAGACTAACCCTAACCCAAGTGTGCAAAGCCCTTGACTAATAGTCGAGGGCTTTCTTTTTACTGTTCACTAATCGTTTTGCATTGAAAGAAAAATTTAATGTTTTTCATTTCGTTACGAACGTTTATTATCTTAGATTTCGATAAAATAAAACGATTTGCCATTCTGTATATACGTTGAATACATAAAATTCCATGAAACTACACACGTTCGTTTTTCTTCTTCTCTCCAACGGATTGTTTGCTCAAAATCGCTCTTTATTATCTCCAGCAGATAGCTTACATTTCTGTGGATATTTCAAACAAGAGATAGCTTTGAGACAAAAACAGAAGCCTATCACACCTGAAACCAAAATCCTTCTTGATAATGCCCAAGTAAATATTCATCTTCAAAATCAAGAAATTGATAACGCTAAATTGCTGTTCGATAAAGTTTTGGCGGAATATAAAAAACTCAACCGTCCTAAAAGTTTGGAGTTTTATATGTACCTCACGCAAGCCCGTGTGTGGCGTGGACAGGAAAAATGGAAAGATGTAGTGGCGTATTTGAGCAAACTCAATGCCATACAAAAACCGAAAAGTGCCTATGACGGAATGTTGATGTTGGAACTTGCCCAAAATAATGAATACGCCGACGGGGTAATTTCTTACAAAAAAGCTATTGAAATTTTCAATAAAAATGGCTTGCAAAATCATTATTGTAACGCATTGGCTTATAATAATTTAGCCTTTGCTTTTGGTGAAATTCAGATGGTGAGAGAGGCTTTGAGATACACAGAAAAAGCGGCTGAAATATGGGTTAAATTTTATCAAAACGACATAGATAAATTAGCGATTACCTACAATAATATCATCTATGACAATCTGAATTACGGCGATAAAACCAAATGCCAAAAATATCAAAAGACGTTTGAGCAAATCATGAATCAACATTTTGAGAAGGTAACAAAAGGAACTTTTACGCCCATCAAAAAATATGATGATTCACACGCCCGCATGATGTTTCATTTGAGTAGTATTAGGTATTATGGAGATAGTTTTGAACCTGCCAAAATGGAGTTTCATCTCCGAAAATTAGAAGAAACTTTCAAAAAAACCACTAAGGAAGATTACGAAAAGGAATTCTACATTTTACCTGCCGCTTATGATGCTATTGCTTATGCGTATCGGGTGAAGAATGATTTTGCTAATGCCTTGAAATACAATGCTATATCTGAAAAAATAGCCAAAAGTGATTTTGAAAAAATGAAAGCTCAGGCGATGTACGCCATGATAAACTATGAGAAACGAGACTACCCCAAAACATTGGAATACGCCGATAAAAGCCTGAAAGCCATGAGTTTTACGGGTAAAGGAACGAGTTATTTTACGGTGAGTGTACTAAAAGCGGAGGTATTGGCACATCAAAAAAGACAAATTGAAAGCATCAAAACGTTGAAAGAGGTTTATAAATTAATGACTGAAAAAGAGATTAATTTTGCTAATTTACAAATTACCGATTTTGGGGATAAATCTTCGGGGACTTATATCAATATTTTTATTCATTCGGGGCTAACTTATCGTAAAATTTATGAGCTGAATGGCAAGAAAAAAGCTGATTTAAAAACCATGCGAAATTTCTACAAATTGGCTTCGGCGATGTTTAAACGGTTTTACGTAAAAGGTATTTTTAATCCTGACTTAGATAAATATCTACGAAATATCAAAGAGGGGTTACTCTATGCCGATGTGCGTATGCCCGAAGATAAAAATGAACTTTACGCATCCTTGAATAGCCTTGAAAATAATGGTTCTCAACATCTTTTTCAGCAAATGTTATGGAAAAATCAAGAGAATTTGAACCTTTCAAAAAACTTATTGGAAAAGAAAAATGAGCTTCAATTACAAAAATCAGTGCTTGAAAGCCTTGAAAAACCAACTGATAAGCAAAAATCTGATTTGGAGAATACCCAAAAAGAATTGTTGAAAATTGAAGAGGAAATCATTAATCAAAACCCTAATTTCAAACGATTTGCCGATAGTAATTTTGAGGTCAAAACGATACAAAATAAATTGAAAAATGACAGAATTATCGTGAAATATTCCGTTACAGACAGCACTGTTTTTGCCCATGTAATTTCGGAAAAAGATTTGCAAGTACTTGATTTGGGTTCAAAGAAAAGGATAGAAGAGTTAAGTAAAAATTACTTTGAACAATTACGTAAAATCAACTTTGATTTTCTGAAACCTTCTGCTCAACTACACCAAATGTTGATTAAACCTTTGGGTATCAAAGCCAAGCAAATTGATTTTATCACCGAAGATTTTTTGAGCTATATTCCTTTTGAAACTCTGACTGATAATCAGGGAAATCAACTGGTAAAAAGTTCATACATTACTTATAATCAATCGCTTAAAATTTGGAACACAACATTCAGTAAGTCAAATAGTTACAGTTATAGCTTAACGGGTTTTGCCCCTGAGTACGGTAGTAATATTGTTGCCAGCAGAGATGTAAACGGCAAGTTGATTTACACGGCTTCGGAGTTAGAAAAGATTGCCGAATTTTTCAAAAATACCAAAATTTTCAAGAGTGAAACAGCCACCAAGCAAAACTTTCTGAGCAGTATCGGACAAAGTAAAATTCATCATTTGGCGATGCACTCAATCTTGAATGAATCGGATTATGAAGAGTCGAATCTGCTGTTCCAAAACGAAGAAAAAGTATCGTTCAAAGAACTGTATGCTCTGAATTTTCCTTCTGAATTAGTGGTTTTGAGTGCTTGTAATACAGGTGTAGGTAAGCTCCAAAACGGTGAAGGTCTGATGAGTATTAGCCGTGCTTTGAACTACGCAGGTGTGAAATCGCTGGTGCATAGCCTTTGGCAAGTACCCGATAAAGAAACGGCTGAATTAATGGGCTATTTCTATGCCTATTTATCAGACTCAAACCCTAAAAATGAGGCTTTAGCTTTGGCAAAGCAGCAATTTATTCAGAAAAATCCCGCCAAAAATCATCCTTATTATTGGGCAGGGTTTGTGCTAAATGGTAATATTGATGCTGTTGATAATCAGAATGTTATGTTGATTTTTGGATTATTTGGCGTATTAGTTATCGGATTAGGTATTTGGGTTTTAAAGTCCAGAAAAACGACGATTTAATCATCTTGTTAAAATAATCCTAACAGGTATGCTGTTCGGAAAAGCGTTGCTCGAACCTGTGGGATTATAAATTTTTACAGATACTGTATTAGTTGCTGAAACCCACACTTGCGAAATAATTAACGAACCAATGTCGCCAGTAAAGTTTAAAATTACATTATCCCCAACGGCGGCTCCTATGGCTGTTACGGTCAGTGTGGTGAAATTATTGGCAGGGTAAACAATACCCATCGTGGTTTCTACTCGGATATGTTTTGTTATCGTACCTCCCCCTACACCAATAGTGCCACCTATTTGTAAATCTCCATTGATGGCAGTTACTCCTGCTCGGCTTACGGTAAGTTTCCAGTCGTTACCAAGTCTTATGCCAAATCTTTCAGAATTGACAATGGCGGTTTCCATACCAATAAAAGCCCCGTCTGATGCCCCAAGCCCGTTTGCTTGATTGTTAAACCAAATACCAGCATTTTGGGTAGTATGCCGAAAACGCCCTACACCTTCAACCTCCAGCATATCGTTTGATGCGAATGTACTACCAATCCTCACTCTTCCGTTCAACCAAGCAGCATATTTATTAGATGTGGTTCCCCCAAAGGAATAAATCCCGAAAGTCTGTGATGATACAGGAGCGTTGATACTAAAATGCCCCCCGTAAGCTACTGCTGTATTGGTACTTCCTAAGTTCATCTGTACCGAATTCCCGTAAACAAATTGTGAGAAATTACCTAAAATTCGGGTTTCAATACCATGTCCTGTTGCTGAAATAGTATTGAAATTAGAGTTGAGACTTGATTCAATACCTACCAGTTTGATATTGCCGTTGGTATTATTAAGGGCGGTTGATTCAAACTGTCCACCGATTGCCTCATCCGATGCAACTGAACTGGCAAAAGCCCTACCAGCTACTCCTATGCCTATTCCCTGAAGAAGACTAACTCTACCTTCTGTGCCAATTGCATAGGTAGAATTTGACAAATTTGTTTTACCAATACCCACAATCCCAGCATTTGCTCCATTGGAATTTGCCAGCCCTAATAAACCTGTAAAAGTTTTGTTGGTTGTATTTGGTGTTGTGGAAGGTATTTCAGCAAAAATGCTGGTTCGGTAAAATGATTCAATATCCGTATTTCCTACTCCTCGTGAATAAATTGGATTTGCCGTTCCCTGAGGGTTTATTTCGGTCATATTCTGAGCGAAACAGTAATTGATTGAAGAAATACACAGAAAAACAGTTATTCTTAATATGGCTTTCATGGCTTTTTTCTACAAATTTCGGCAACCAATCAAAGCCCGTCAATCGAATAAATATATGGTTTTTAGTCCACCAATCGTTCTTTCAAAGCCTTCACAACGGCTTCAGATTTTGAGTTTACGTGTAGTTTTTTGTAGATATTGTTGATATGACTCCGTACTGTTCCCATACTGATAAAGCAATTGGCGGCAATCATTTTGTAGCTATCCCCACTTACCAAGCATCTCAGAATATCCAACTCACGGTCTGAGAGTTTTTCTTCGGGATTTGGTTGTGTTTGCGGTTTTGAAAAAAAATCTAATACTTTACGAGCAACAGACGGAGTCATAGGAGAACCCCCTCGGTGTATTTCGTGGATGGCTTCGATGATTTCTATTACGCTTGAATTTTTCAATAAATAACCTGAAGCCCCCGCTTTGAGGGCATCAAAAAGTTTATCACGGTCTTCAAAAATAGTTAGAATGAGAATGTTTACTTCGGGGAATTTATTTTTCACCAAAGTTGCTGCCTCAATACCATTCATTACGGGCATATCAATGTCCATTAAAATGACATGGGGCGTTTTCTCTAAGCAGTTTTGGATGATGTGTTCAGGATTTTCGTATGCTCCCAAAAATTCAAATTCTTCGGAACTCTGCAACAAATGACTTAAACTGCTCCGCAATGCGATGTTATCTTCGTATATAGCTATTTTTATCACGTGACCATTATTTTAATGCTGAAAGTTTGTCATAACTTCTCATTTCCACAATAAGATAAATATATGATTTTTAAGGATTCATTAGGAAATGGTTTCTTGGATAAGCAGGCGGCAAAATTATTTGATTTTTAAAGGTTTAGCGTAGCTTGAATCTTCTCGAAAACCTAATACTTATGAATTCTGAAATTCAAGTATCACCTCAGTACCTTCCTTTTCTCGAGCATTGATACTTAATTTTCCACCAATTACTTCGGCTCTTTTTCTCATGTTCTTTAAACCATTCCTATGGGTTTCAGCTTGCATATCAAAGCCTTGTCCGTCATCACGGATTGATATTTTTAAACCCTTCAATGCTATTTCACCAGTCACCGTAATACGCTTGCATCGGCTATGTTTGATGGCGTTGTTGATAGCTTCTTTCAGAATCAGATAAGTATCTCTTCGTTTTTCCATTTCAATGTTGAGTTTTTTGAGTTCAGCAGGAAACTGAAAACTGAAGTCGATGTTCTTCGCTTCCATCATGGGAATGGCGTAAGATTTTAAACGAGCTTCCAAGTTCAAAAACTCATCATTGTTTGGATTAATTGACCAGATAATTTCGTCTATTTTGTCGATAACTTTTCGGGCATCATGGCTGATTTGCTGCATAATTTCAGGCTTCATACCCGCTTTAGGTTGAATAGCAAGCATTTCAGACAAAATAGAAATACTACTCAAAGTACTACCAATTTCGTCGTGCAGGTCGGCAGAAAGACGATTTCTGAGTTTTTGAGTAGCTTGGATGGCTTCTATTTTTTGTTTTGATTGATAGTTTTTG
>JALONS010000251.1 GCA_025454855.1 Arcicella sp. | reverse complement strand
ATTCTTAATTACTGTTTTTATACCATTATCTCTTGCCGTTCCAGAACCATACCCTTGCGAATACAAGATAGGATTTCCCGATGCGTTTTTTACAATAAAGTAATGTTGTTTATCATCCGCTTTTACGGTATTAAAACCTTCTGCATTGCTATCTACCTGAATATGGGTAATCAATAGCATAAGACGGAGCATTGGCTTGGACAAACGCCATCTGAGCTTCGGCTTCGGCTCTGTTACCAAAACTTCGGCTTCGGGCAATCTCTAAATTATTTCTCTCTTTCAGGATAAAATAAAATCTTCCGTCTTCTTCCCTAACCTCAAAACGTTGAGATTTTGCAGATGCTCCAATCACCTGTCTAATTCTTTTTTCTCTTTTTGAATTGGCATCAAAACTTCTACTGTACAAAAGTGCCTGCCCGTTGGCATCATTAAAATGGAAATACGAAGCATTTTTATCACTTCGGTTGAAGGATTCAAACCCTACTAACCCTTGTGGCGAAGCGTAGGTAAAATCATACATGGATGCAAAATCAATATCTCCTAAAACGGGCAAGGCAACCTGTTCACGAGTAGTAGTAGCAGTGGACGTAGAGAACGTATGCACTTCAACGGAGTATTGCGGCTCGTCGGAAGTATCTTCACTTAAACTATCGGCAGCAGTACTGGCTTCGGTAGCCGAGGCAAAATTAGGGCTGCTCGCTACCACTGCTCCATTCAATAAAATATCAAACCTTGAATCCGCTCCTACCGTCGAAACTTGGTAGTTAGTCCTGACTGGAAGAGCCTGCGTAAGTCCACGAATTGCCTCAATACAGGCATCACGGTCGTTGAAAAGAATACTTGACAAAACGAGATTGGCGTCGTTGTCAGAAAGATTAAACGAGAACTTGCCGTCCTCCTGCTGATTAACTAAAAATTTCATTGAGCGTTATTTAGGAAGGTATGGGGGGAATTGAACGCAGGAAAAGACTATTCGATTTTAATAGCAAAAAATAGTTTTCCTAAATTCTTCTCCAAAATAACGATAAGGTTCTCATTTACAAAGGATTATTAAAAAAAAGTAACTAAATCTATCTTTTTTTTACGTTTATCAATAAATTTTTCAACTATTTAGTTTTAAATAACATCGACCGTATAATAAATCCAGTTATTCATGTATGAACTCTCTCTGATACCTTTGTGAAAACATTTAAACAACATATCATGAAAAACAATTATTTTTTAATCCTCTCATTCATTTGTTTTACATTTTTTTTCAGTGCCTGTAAAAAAGACGAAGCTGTAACTCCTACTGTTTCAAAAACCGAATTGATAGCACGCAAATGGTTCTTTTCCGAACAGTATATTGATGGTGATGGGACTAAAGTAGTGATTTATGGAGCAGGAAAACCAGCCAATTTAACCTTAACTACCGAAACGACCCCAAACGACTATTTTAACTTTACGAAGGATGGTAAGTTAGAAGTATATACGGACTCTAACAAAAAAACCGTAACGGGTACTTGGAAATTTGTAAATGATGAAAGTCAAATTCTACTTGCTTATGATAAAACGAATGCGACCTTCAAAATTGACGAACTGACAGACAAAACATCAGCTATTTCACTTTCTGTGACCGTTGCGAATGCTGCTACAGCTACCCAAGATGAGAAAAACATTATTTTGATTGGTGCTTTTGCGGGAGTAGTTACCAATAAAACTGCCAAAGTAACTTACGGATTAAAATTTGTGGCTAAGTAAAATCTTATTGTGGGATATTTAGACCACTCATTAAGCAACAAAAAGAAGCCTTCCTATAAGAACTATTCTCAATAGGAAGGCTTTTTGTATATACTCTAAGAGTATTGTAATCAATTTGTTTATGCTACTACACTTTCAAATCACCTTTCTTCAAAGCATCTACGGCAAAGTTAGCGGCACGAGCTGTTAGTGCCATATACGTCAATGATGGATTCACGCAAGAGGCAGAAGTCATAGCTGCACCGTCGGTAACAAATACGTTTTCTGCTCCCCAAACTTGGTTATTTTTGTTCAGGCAAGAATTCTTAGCGTCTGTTCCCATGCGGGCTGTTCCCATTTCGTGGATACCGATGCCCAAGTGTTTGGTGGTATCATCAAAAGGATTGATATTTTTGAAACCTGCTTTTTCCAACATCTCTGCGGCATCATTCTTCATATCTACTCGCATTTTCTTTTCGTTGTCACCGTATTCAGCATCAAAAACGAATAATGGCATTCCCCACTTATCTTTTTGTTTGTCATCTAAATACATACGGTTGTTAGGATTTGGTAGAACTTCGCCAAAACCTCCCATCCAGAAATTCCAATCACCTGGGTCGGTACTTAAAGATTCTTTGAAATCAGCTCCTAAACCTTCTTCATAAGCACCTCTGCTCCACTCTTTACGAGTAGCACTACCCTGATAACCGAATCCACGAGTATAATCTCTTTTATCATCTCCCCAGTTGCGGTATCGTGGCACATAAATACCATTCGCCCGACGACCAATGTAATAATCATCTTTCAACCCATCAAAGTCACCCGTTGCTCCTACTGCCAAGTGGTGATCCATAATGTTGCGTCCTAACTGGTCTGACTCGTTACCCAAACCATTTGGATGGCGTTGCGATTTTGAGTTCAACATGATACCTGTACTACCAAAAGCAGAAGCATTCAAGAAAATAATTTTGGCAAAATACTCGATTGATTGTAATGTATTTTGGTCCACAATTCTAACGCCAACTGCTTTTCCTAATTTATCATCGTAAATGACTTCTTGTACGATTGCATCAGGACGAAGCGTTAAATTACCTGTTTTTACTGCCGCAGGAAGCGTTGAAGACTGTGTAGAGAAATATCCACCGTAAGGACAGCCCATCATACAGCGGTTACGGTATTGGCACTGAGCTCTACCCAAATCATAGGCAATTTTAGATTCGCCCGTTAAGTGAGCAGTACGCCCCATAATAAGATGACGACTCGGGAATGCCTTTTCAATTCGGGCTTTCATATCTTTTTCCAGAGCATTCATATTCATGGCGGGCAGGTAATACTGACCGTGCGGAAGAACGTCTAATCCATCTTGATTTCCACTGATTCCCGCAAATTTCTCAACGTGGTCGTACCACGGAGCTAAATCTTTGTAGCGGATAGGCCAATCCGTGGCGATACCTTCCTTGAGATTTGCCTCAAAATCGGCTTCGTTCCAACGATATGACTGGCGACCCCACATTAAAGAACGACCACCGACATGATAGCCACGAATCCAGTCAATTGGTTTTTTCTCAATGATTGGATTCTCTTTGTCATTCTCAAAATGGTTTCTCCACGGTTCGTTTACTGTATAACCAGTTCTGATACCAATATAATATTCTTCGGCAGATTTGTTATCTACTCTACCACGGTGAGGAAAATCCCATGGATTTTTAGTAGCATTTGTATAATCTGTTACGTGCTTGATGTCTCGTCCACGTTCAAGCATAATTACTTTTAAGCCTTTTTCACATAATTCTTTGGCAGCCCAACCGCCAGATATTCCAGAGCCAACCACGATGGCATCGTAGGTATTTGCTTTTTGTCCTGTTCCTGTAATTTCCATTTTATATGTATCAGGTATTAAGTATTACATATCAAGCCTTTCAGCATTTAATACTCCTACGAAATAACCTTTTAAAATTTGCTTTAAAAATTTAACTGATAACTGTTTATTAATACCTAAACCTAAGACATTGCCCAAACTTTTTGTCCTTTTTGTAGCTTGGTAGGTTCGTATTTGGTGGGTACTTCTAAATATTCAAGGGCTTGGGTGGCTCCTTGTTCAGAAGTAAAATAACCTAAAACTGTCAAATCTTTCATCGTTTGCCAAAACTCAGATTTTTCTTTGGCAGTATCTTCGGCTTTCAATAGGGCTAATTTCTCCTCGGCAGTTGCCTTCATAAAACTTCCTTTTGCTGCGTCATTCAACTTATCTAACCCCGCAAAAAAAGCCGTTTGTTGTTCATCTTTATAACATTCTTTCAACATAAATTGAATAAACTCTGGCACTTTAGCTTCCTTTGCACCTGGAGTAGAAGTCTTAGGCAGAATCATCTCGGCAATTTCAGCAATCATTTCACTGTGTTCGGGCGTAATAGCAAAATCTTTTCCCACTTTTGAACCTCCGCCAGACTTACAACCTTCCAAAACGGTTGCTAAAGTCCCAGCGAAAAGAACTCCTCCCATCATCAGAGCTACTCGGGATATTGCGTCTCTTCTTTTCATATATTTGTTTTTGTTTATTTTTTTTCTTCAATAAAACTTTGATTTTTAGCGAGTTAGAAACAGCTCATTTACAAACCGATAAGTAATTGTAAAATTACACTTTAATTGCAAAAAGTTGTACTATTCACCTACAAAGTATCTAAATTTCACCGACAATACCATACAGAATATTTTACCGATAACGAATTCATCAAAATATTATTTGGTGAATTTATAAATCTGTGCCTTATTGCAAAAATTTTATTAATGGATAAACAAATGAAAGTTAAATTGTTAGTTGTAGTATGTGTTTTATTGAGTTTTGTAAGCCATGCACAAAAGAAAAAACCAAGTAAAAAAACTCCTCCCGCAAAAGTGGTAAAAGTAGATTCAACCGAATTACTCAATCAAAATCAGTTGAAAGCGGGCTTACAACAAGTACAAGACCAATTGGAGGCGAGCCTCACGGGCAAAGACATGAGTTCATCTCAGAATGGAGAAAAACGGTTCTATGATTCTTATAAATTATTCCTCCACGCTGGGGAAGAATTGACTTTGGAACACTCATCGGACAATTTCAGGGTGATGCTCGGCTTGAAAACACCCAACAAAGACAAACAAGAAATGAGTTATGATTCTAAGGCTTTTTCGGGCAATAGTTACAACAAGTTTTTTTACATAGCCCCCGTTACGGGAACTTATACTCTGTTGGCAACTTCAATGGATGCTAATCAAACTGGAAAATACAGAATCCAAAAAACGATTGCTACGCCTAATGCCGCTGAGGCACAATTAGACCCCGTATTTACCAAGCAATTCAAGGCTTTAATGGCAGCGAAACAAGATAATTTTAAATCTATCACGGGTGAAAAAATCAAGAAAGACAAAAAAGATAAGGCGGTTGAACAGGAAAGATTCAAAACCACTTTTGAATTAGTGGCAGGAAAGTCTGGCTTGATAATGAAAGATAATGGTGGACAAACGGCTAATTACAAGACCATCATTTTTGAATCAGAAAACGAAGAAGAAGCAAAGCAATATTTTGAAAAAATCAAAAAACAATTACAAGTTTTAGCTCGTAGCTGGACAGAACAAAGTAATGATGATAAAACTTATAGTGCTTCTACCGAAAAAGACATCATTAATCTGAATATCACAACCGAAGAAAGAAAGAAAAAGAAAGTCTTTCATTTAGTTAATTTTGTTTGGAATTAATCACCTATCAATGAGGTTGGGAGAACAAATTAAATTGTAGTGGTGTATGGCATACGCCTAAATAGTCGAAGTACTGGCGTGTGTAATACACCACTACATAATATCAAATATCTCACTTACAATGTATAAATCTTATCTAAACTGTGGTAAGGCTAACGTTTGCAACTGAAAATCAATAAGTTAATTGAGCAGCACCACAGTTAGATGAATACTTCCCAATATTACGATGTACAAATTACTGATACTACTCCTACTTTCACTTTTTCTATGGAATGAGACATCTGCTCAACATAGACCAAAGTATATTTTAGAAGGACAAGCATTAGGAAATGCTCCATTTTTGGCGGCTAAAATCAGTAGAATTTTTTGGATTAATGATAACAATCATGTCACCATCGGGACGGGTTACGGTTATTTACCCGCTTCGGCTTCTACTATACCCATAGACTTAACGCTTTCTACGGGGCGAAACAATAGATTTTTTGAATTGGGATTAGTCGGTGACTTTTATTTTATTACTCCCAAAGAAGGTCCAGATTTGGTCTTTTCGCCGTTGATGGGCTACAAAAGTATTTCTGACAAAAGAGTGGTTTTTAGGTTTCATTTTAGCCCCACTATTTTAGGAGGTTTTGGCTTCTGGGGAGGATTATCGGTGGGAGGAGTGTTAGATAAAAGGACAAAATAAAAAATAGATGATTTCGTTGAGACTTCAAATCATCTATTCAATGAAAATAAAAATCTATTACCTGCTCATTTACACTTTTTGGAATCTATCACATGGATTTTCACAAGTTCGCCCACTTTGGGCAATCTCACTTGAATCTTCTACCAATACTATTCAAGGAAATACCTCTCTAAATTTTCAGAGAGATTTCTTGCTATCATCCAAAGTACACCTTACCGTGTGTAATGGTATTGGTATTTCTTATCACCAAGGATTTCTCAAAACACAGATTTTATTGGGTTTAGGACGAAACAAAAATTACTTTGAGATTGGTATTTTAGGCTCTAATACATATTTGAAGAGCATAGATATGAATTTGAAGGGCAAATATTACCTCTCACCCATTATTGGTTATAAACTCATTCCTCGACA
>JALONS010000250.1 GCA_025454855.1 Arcicella sp. | reverse complement strand
TACTCAAATCATTGGCTTTCAAGAGGGTGTAAGCCGTGTGTGAAGTAGTATCTTTTTCGTACCAAGTTTGCTCAATCGCCACGGCATTTTGTCCATCATGGGTTTGCTTTGATACATTAATTTCTACTAAAGTTTGATTCTGCACGGGTTTATCTTTTCCTTTTTTGGCATAAATCAAAAAAGTAGATTTATCCAATTGTAAATCTTTGATTTTTAGATTATTAGCATTAATGATGACGGTATCTTTTTGTGCATAACTACTGGTGATAGTTACGAGAATGAGCATTTTTACGAGTAATGTTTTCATAGAGAAAGAGGTTTGAATTATTTTCCAAAATGTAAATGATAAAGAAGAAGATTTGAAAATATAGACAGTTGCGTGCATTTATTGCTACTGTACCACTTCACTTATTTGTGCCATAGGTATCACATTGGTATAATTCTTGAAATCCGCACGGATTCTATCCAATTGAGGTATTACAGCCTTGTTATATTCTTCGATACTATCAACATAAAAATAGCCAATTGCCAAAAATGGTACGGGAGCATCTGGAACTGCTCCGTTCGCTATTCCCTTATCTATTCTGAGACTTTTAAGATTTTTTCCTAAAATTTCAGCCATCATTGTCATGTGTTTTTCTTGATAATATTTCATATCAAAAGTTTTGCCTTCGCCATTGGGGTAAAGTATTGCAATTCTGTACTTTGCTTGTTCTGTTTTGGCTTTCGGAGTCGTTTTCTTTTGGGCTTTCAATCCGTAGGATGTACTGAGAAATATACCAATAAGGAAAATAAACAGATTAGCTTTGCTGAATTTTGATTTCATGGGAATTGGATTTTGAGTTAAAAGAATTTTAAAGATAGTTGATTTAAAAAACCAAAAAATAAGACAAATGTCCGATTGTGATGAGAGGTTGAGTACATGGCTTAACGGAATAACTAATCTCTCATCAATTTCGCTTTTTTAAATCGAGAAGGGTAAAATACAACTTGAATTACGTTGTACTCAATTTGATTGAGGCTAAAATTTTTATCGTTTACATTTAGTTTTTCAAAAGGAAACCACCGCAAATTTGTCCGTAAAACAAAGGGTTGTTGGGTTTTGCCAGGCAAAATATCCCAGCCAAAAGTCAAGCCTGGATTGACGATATTTTTGTCAAAACTCAAATTATTCTTATCCGATAATTCCGTAAATTTTAACCTGTCAAAACCTATATTCAACCCAACATAAGGCGTAAAACCACTATAATCAGTCAAAAACTTAAACACTTCAAAAACCACTGACTGTTTCTCAATATCTTGTTTTACACCAAAAGATTCATTTCTGAAAGTCGGATTTCTATAACTGACAACCGCCACCAGTCCCGCCTTGTTGAATTGATAGCCAAGAGCCATATCAAAGAAAATATTGGAAATTGGTTTTTTTGTAAAAAATGGATTAACTCCTTGATTATAAGCTGATTCTGAAACTATAAATGAGGTTGAAGGACCAATCCCTAAGAACCAATCACCCTTTTTGGTTGCGTTCATCGTAGGTGAAGATAAATTCGGATATTCATTTAAAATCCTATTTATCTTCTCCATATTTTTGGAACGAGTTGATTCATAACTATATATCAAGCCAAAATACGGTGAAAATTTTGGTGTGTTTATACTTTCAAAATTAGTTTTTGAAATAGGGTAATTCCATTGATTCTTTGGGTTATAATTTACGCCAAGTCTCACCATTAAATTCTTTTTTCCGTAAATTAAACCCACATCGAGGAGTATCTTATGAGCTGAAAAATTTACCACAAATTGCTCACTATCAGCATCTTGATTAAGATTTACCACTCCCCAACTTGCTCCGATATATGGTCTTATTTTATGGTCTTTATATGCCCAAGGCATAATTCTCATGCCCGTAATTACCGAATTATTGTAATTGAGGCTAAGGCTATCTTTTGTGTTCAATTTGATTTGAGCTAAAGGAATAGAAATAAAAAAATCTGCATGACCCCAAAAATGTAATCCCCCAATATTGAGAAATGGATTTAAAGAAGCGGGGTTTTCAAATGATTGGATAGCATTGTTTACTCCTATTTTCTTACCGATAAATAATGAGGTATATTGACTCCCCAATTCAAAATAAGTTTTGGCAAAATTCAATCGTTTCCGTCCTTCTTCCACATATTCTTGTGAAAGAATGTTATTTGTCAATAATAAAATACCTGCCATTAAAAGTAATTTTCTCATTCTGTTTTTCAATTTAATGTTGATGCAAAATTGAGAATATGCTATTTAAAAGCACTTATCGTAAGGTAAGAATGAACGCTACATTATCTTTTTTCTGATTCTACTAAAACTTTCTGGCGTAATCCCTAAATACGACGCAATGTGCTTGTTGGGCGTTCTATGGACGATATTTGGCTGATTTTCAAGCATTTCCACATAACGTTGTTCAGCGGTTTTGGTTAGTAAATCTATTTGTTGGGTTTGTTTTTGGATGTACAAACCATCGGAGGCAGCTTTGCAAATCAATGTGCCATATTCCGTTTTTGCTAAATCATCAAACCCTTGTTTTTTGATTCTGAAAAAAGTGCTTGCTTCAAAACATACCACTTCGAGTTCGGTACTTTTTCCTGTTAAAAAAGACAGGTAATCGCCAAAAAAATCACCTTCGTAACATAAGTCTAAGCATAAATAATTGTTATTCCGAAATAACATAATACCACCAGAACCTTTCAGAATGAAGTAAAGGTATTTTTCAACTGTGCCATTTTTCTTCAAAATATCATCTTTCTGTTTTTCGATAATTTCTCCTTGCTGGGCAAAATATTCCCATATTTCGATGGGAGCATTAAAATATGGGTCAAATATTCGCTTAAATTCTCTTCCTAATTCTTTCATTTACTTTAATTCATCATCAATAATGCAGTAAATATAATGAGGTCTTGCACAAAATGGATTGTCCAAGCAATACCGATTCCTTCGGTTTCGTAGGTGGCTTTTGACAGAACATAGCCCAAAACTCCCGCCATGATTACCCCCATAATACCATTTGGATAACCTTGATAATGGGGCAAACCAAACAAAATCGCTGAAATAAGTAGTACCCTGAGTTTCGGAATATAATTCATCAAATTACCATTTACCGCAAGTCTAAAAATTATTTCTTCTGAAAAGGAATTAAGCAAGGCAAAAATTACAATCCAAGGAATAAAATAGAATTTAAAATTGGGTAAGTTATTGGTGTATTTTACCGCCAAAAACATGAAAATACCCGTTGCCAGACTGATGAAAAATAGTAACTGTATTCCATTCCTTATCCAAGAGGATTTACCATTTATACCCATCCAACTTTCTTTTATAGCAAGCGTATCAATATTACCCACAGTGAGCAAAAACTTACTTTCAGGCGTAAATTTCCATGAAATAAAAAAAGTAATGGTGGCAATTACCAAAGCTAATAGTTGGTATTTAAAAAGATTATTGATAAACTTATTATCAACAAAATTTACATCAATTTTTACCAAAAAAGTGTTTGCTGAAAGTAAAAGCAAAGAGACGATTACTACCCATAAAATGGTCAAGAAAATTCTCATAAGATATATTTTTTTCAAAATTATGGTAGAATATTTACTATAAACATATCATACGGTAAGTTCTGATTAAACTATTCATTTCATCAATTTCGATTCCAACTCCTTAGCCCGTTTTCGCTCACCTATATAGTTTGGGTTAGGAGCAATGACTTTATCCAAATAGCTCATTACCAGTATTCTACAGTTTTTATTGGTATTGATTTACCCCTGCTCCATATACAAAACTCATAATTTTGTCATTGCGTAATCTTTATTTCGTGCCTGTTTATCAATAATGGATTGCATATCCAATTTGGTAAATCTTAGTTTTTTGTAAAATATTCATGGCAAGTTTTCGGCTACGCTTCCTCTCAAGAATTCAGTTAAATAGCTCACAGATGAGCAGTTTTTTACCGCTTCTTCAAACAACACAAAGGAATTGCCCAAAAAGCCTAACGGACAGGGCTTTATGCAGGTTGAGAATTAATATTCCTTCTTCCCATAACCGCTGTTGATTGAAAATATGTTGATTAAGGTAAGTACAAAAGCTGATAGTTATTCGTCTACCAGAACTGAAGCTGGAATTTGCAAATTGCTGATGTTACATTGTCCTGCTCAACTTGTACAAAACCCAATGTTGATAGTAGGCATTTTAGTCAGATGAGTTGTCAATAGGAAATATAAACATCAAATAGTAATTTGTCGTAGGGGCATTATATTTTTTTCCTATGTTTTTAATAAAATTGGTCCCTTACCGATTTTGTGATTGCCGATTTTATTTTACCAGTATGTTCAGTAGTTTTTGATTCAATGAGCATAATTAAACATTCGCTTTTTGAGGAAACTCTGTGATTTTCTCCTTTTTTCACAACGTGCAGGTCACCTTTTTTCAATATCAGGTCTGGCTGATTTTCCATTTCCATTAACAGTGTTCCTTTGACAACGTAGAACAGTTCATCTTCATTTTCATGATTATGCCAGGGTATTTCTTGCCCTTTAATTTTGGCTATCTTTATATATTGGTCATTTACTTCACCAATAATCCTTGGTGAAAAATAGTTGTCAAGATTTAAAAAGGCTTCTTTTAAATTCATTTTTGAATAATTTACTTTCTACAATTTTACCCTCTTTTTTGGCAAGGTAATAAAGAACAATACCGATAATTAATAGAAATAATGGCGTAAAAATTGAATTTTCAATTCCAAATGCACCACCTGTTAATAGTTCAGGACCTGTAAATTTAGATTGGATGATAGTTCCAAAATCATTTTGCCCTGTAAGATTGGAGCCATAAAAAGGCTGAGCAAAATTCCAACCTATATGGAAGAAATATGGTAGCCATATTCTTTTAGTATAGATAAACATCATTGCCATAGTAAACCCCCAAATTAAATCAACAAAAAAACTAAATAGGTCAGAGTTAGTGTTAAAAATATGTTGTAATTCTACCAACATTGCAACTACAATAGCTACGTGAGTACCTAACCAATTTTCAATCACCCTTACGATTAGCCCTCTATGAAATAAGTCTTCAACTATGCCAGCGAATAGTAATACTGTGAACAACCTTGCTGTGTAGTGAGTAGTGGTAATACTAAAAGCCTGATAGTACCCCAATAAGTATAAAATGAAAATAAATAATGAAATTGATAAAAAACCAAAAATAAAACCCCCAAACATTTCTTTGGGTAAATGTTTTAGGGATAGCTCGGTAATTTTTCTTTTATCATAAAAACGGAATAAATAGTAATAGCTAACTAACAATACTATTACTGAAATAAAAATAATAATTGGGTCAGCGATATTTTTACCTTGAATAATGCTATAAAAAACTGGTTTTAATACAAAGTTTTGAATAACTACGAATAGTGAAAATGGAACGATAATTCCTACAATAATTTTAGTAATTGGGAAATCCAAGATTTTTTTGATTGATTGATTCATAATTGATTTATTTTATTATATGATTTTGCAAATAAAAATATTTAATATCTTTGTGGCAAGTACATACAATAAAGTACCTAACTTACTAAAAATATAGTATTGCTGATTATCAATGCTTTAAATTTTTAAATAAATGAAGAATAAAATTAAAAACGCATTTTGTGCCGTTGATTATGCTTTTCAAAGAATAGGGGGAAAATACAAAGGTCGAATTTTGTGGGTACTTAGAGATGGTTGTCTAAGGTATGGAGAATTAAACAGAGCTGTGGTTGGGATAACTCCAAAAATGCTTACCCAAACACTAAAAGAACTGGAAGCTGATGAGTTAATTATAAGAAAAGTTTATTTAGAAGTTCCACCAAAAGTTGAATATTCACTTACTGAAACAGGAATGGAGTTAATTCCTTTTATCAGTCAGATGAGAAGTTGGGGAGAAAAACAAATGTTGGCAAGTTAAAATTTTGAGTTTGTAGGGTGTTGTTGTATGCTTGCCACCAACATATCTTATTGTTTTGCTCAATTTTCTCCACTTCCAATAACCGTTTACCAATGCCAAGCCTCTTATAAGCTGGCTTTACATACATTGCCTCAATGTATGCCAATAGTGATTCTGTTGCTCAACCTTGTGCTAATAAGTCAGATAATAGTTTGAGCAAGGATGCTAATTCTGATACCATTTCATCTATCTTGGCAACAATATTGATGTCGCCCAAAAACATATCTTTTAAGACCAACAAAACACAAAGCTCGTAAGCATGGCTATGATTAATCCCCTGATTATCAATAATCTTTTGCCAAGAATTGCTAAGTACGTGTCAAAAGTTGTAAGTAACCTTTAATTATGTGATTATCAAAGGTTAATGCTTTTATTAGGTGGTCTAATCCATATCTAAAAATGCTAAA
>JALONS010000249.1 GCA_025454855.1 Arcicella sp. | reverse complement strand
GTTTTTTCAACTTTCCATTTCAAATTTGAGGTTACTTTTACTTCAAACTCTGCCCCCGTCGGGAAAACGTTAGCTAAGGAGTCAGGAGAAATACCCAGTCTAAAACGTACCCCGCAAGTACCCGAACCACTCCCCGAACAACGGAAACTTTTTTCTGCTTCACTTTGGGCTGCAAGAGTTTTGTTTGTACCACCAAATTTTACCGTAATTTTATGACGAAGGCTACTTTTAAACCATGCTGTATCAGGCAACGTATAGCGAAACGAACGAAAATAGGCTTGTCTATTACCAAAAGTTGTTACCAAATCAGGGCGATTTCCCACATTGGCTTGCGTTGTCCCAATCTTAATACTATCCACATAAATATCAACAGTTAAGATATTATCAACATTTTTAGTGTCCAAAGCCCAGCCTGTAATTTCCTGACAATCAACACTTTCTACCCCTCCTCGATACGTTTCTGGAGCATCGGGCGATTTACCCATTTTAATACAACCAACGTTGTAACTATCCTTAAAATTGGGTATCGACCCACACGTAGAATAATCATCAACGGGTTGGTTATAGCGTATATCCGTTGCGTATTCTTCATTTAGTAAAATCCTGACAGGTTTATTGCCGTTTACATCGTACACATTCCGCCAATTTTTGTATGCTTTACAAGTATTGGCATTATTACTCCTATCGGCGTTATTACAGCCGTCATTCGTAAGCATATCTTCTACGCTGTATATGGCAACCCCACAGGTTTCGATAGGTTTCATGATTCCATTTGCACCCTTGATATACTTATTCACTACATCGGTTAGCATTTTACGCTGGGTGGCATCGTCTAAATTATAACTAAAAGCACTCATCAATTTGGCTCCGTGGGTATAACATTCCTCGAATTGTTGTTGAGGAGCAAAAGGACCTTCAGCTTCATTCATCACCCATTTACCAGGAAAATTACTTCTACAAATATCTGTAATATGCCGATGGTCTGATACAGGAGCATTATTCACTTTTATACCGTCTGTTCCTTCGCCAATGTCTTTAAAACCGTAGTTACCAATGCGGGTTTCAACAATCGAACCGTAATCATTGATAACTTTTATGCGAGCATCCACACCTTTTACCGCTTTGACGAAATTCATGGAATAGCTTTTCAGTAAATTATGCCGATACATATACCAATCTTGTGACACCTTTCCGTAACCGATGAGCGGTCCCCAAGCAAATGAACCAGACGGAGTGTTTGGTTCTACGGTATCAAAACTGGTAAAATCTTTTCCTCTTGCTCCCCAAGCCAATTGGAATTTTTTGAAATCATTATTGTATTTATTTTTTAAGTATTCTCTAAATCCTTGTATTGAGGTTTGAGAATAATCGAAGAGTGCATTAAAGCCACCATCATATCCTTTGGTAGTTTTATAGGGATAACCCAATTCTTGTTCAGGGGTGGTTACTACACTCATGTACAATAATTCATTGTTATCCAATAAATATTTATACCGATTGGCAACTAATCGGGCAAAATTTTGGGTACGTTCTTGAAAGGGTTTTGAAGCAAAACTAAAGGTGTAAATATGTCCGCAGTCATCAATTAGGTCGCATCCTGCGTAGCCAGTAGCTTGTTGTTGAAGTCTTTTACTTTTCCCTGTGAAATCATAGCCCATCATACGGTCGGCGTTAGAAAGTCCATCGCACGAAGGCACGGTATTATCATCAGCACCGCCAATTACTTTTACATTACACCAAGTGTACATACCTACCCGAAAACATATTTTCATTCCTTTGCTCCGAGCGTACTGTACTTGGGCATCGTACTGTTCCCAAGGGTTTTGAGCATTCGCTTTCAACTGATAAATGACATCCCATCTAACAGTAATAATGACGGCATTCATACCGATTTCAGAGGCTTTCTGGATTTGTTCAAGTTGGTTTTCTCGATAGTTGGTGTTCACTAACGACAAAGCCATATAACGTTGGTTGTCTTGGGCTTTTGTGGGGAAAAAGGCGAAGAGAAAAACAAGAGCCGTAAAAAGGTGTTTCATCTGATTAAATTTTCAGTTATTTTCAATGGTATCAGATGGAACGCCTAAACATTATTTTGGGTTGCAAAATTTTGTTATGGGCGTTTCATGGATTTAGGTTTTCGTTTTCAATAAAACGTTAACTCTCTCATATTCTTTCATTAATCATAAATTTAATTCCCTTGAATCGTCAAAACCTTAGTTGCTTGCTTATTGATTATCCCACGCAAATCCAAACTTTTTGCAGTTCCGTTTACATCAAGCGTTACGGTATGCCCTGGGGCAATCTGTACGGGTTCGGTAGCGAGTGGGGCGTGTCCGCAAGACCACGTGCTGGCAGTTCCCCAATTGCCTGTCATTAGTGATGTATTTAAGATACAGGGACAACCATTATTCAAAGCATCACCTGTGATAGTCCAGCCTTTTCCACCACTGCTGATTGGTGTAGTAAGTGTATTTCTCACAATAGCAGAGGTACAATACTTTAATGGAGCCACATTTCCTAAATTTTTATTAGTATAACCCACACTATTCCAAGCTGTTAAAATGGCATCGTAGTTGGCAACATTTATACCTGAATTACGAAAAATATCAATCATATAAATTGAATTTGCAATATTCCAAGAGCCAATATTTTGATTGAAGGCACTGGCTCCATTAAACATATAACTCATAGCTATTAATGCGGCAGTATTCCATGAACCTATATCTTGATTAAAAGCGATAGCTTCACCAAACATAAAATACATATTTGTTACTGATGCAGTATTCCATGAACCAATATCTTGATTGAAAGAATGGGTTCTTTGAAACATATGACTCATATTTGTTACTGATGCAGTATTCCATGAACCAATATCTTGATTAAAGGCAATTGCAAAATTAAACATATAACTCATGTCTGTTACAGCACCAGTATTCCAAGAACCAATATTTTGATTAAAGGCAATTGCAGAATCAAACATATAACTCATGTCTGTTACAGCACCAGTATTCCAAGAACCAATATTTTGATTAAAAGCTCTGGCTGCATAAAACATAGAACTCATATTTGTTACAGCAGATGTATTCCAAGAATTAATGTTTGTTGGATTATTTAATATACTACAGTCACTAAACATATTACTCATATTGCTTACGCCTGCAAGGTTGGGTATATCAATAGCTGTTATATTCAAATTATTACAGCCCCAAAAAGCATTTTGCATGGATGACCATGGTACATTACCCCATTCTTTCACCTCGGTTAGACGACTCTTGTCAGCACCATTATTGATAGCAAAAGCTCGAAAATTAGTGGGTTCTATACTTAGGTCAATTGTTGCCCATGAAGGCAAACCTGTAATAGTGGCAGTACCACCTGTACCAGTAAATGTGCCTGATCCAGTAGCACCTGCACCACCTACCTGTTGCCAAGTATAATTAACCGTTCCAGTAGTTGCTACACCAAAATTGAGTTGGGTAGCCCCCGAACCCAACGTCATCAAATTCCAACGAGTGACAAAATTATTGGTCGGAAAGCCAGTCCCTCTAACTGTAAATGTATATGGGTTTTCGTTAGCATCGTTATTAGATATGCTAACTGTGGCAGTCCTATTTCCCCCTGCGGAGGGGTCGAAGGAAATTTGAAAAGTAGTATTGCTCAAACCTGCAATAGTCGTTGCGGGGACTGTTGTAACTGTAAAATCTGAAGCATTAGCACCCGTAATATTCACAACTGGACTTCCATTGAGCAATAGATTTCGAGTACCTGTATTTTCAATGGTGAAAGTTCTGGCCATCGTTCCCGAAGAAGCAAGTACATCACCAAAGTCTGTGTGATTACTAAGACTTGGGGTTGTGCTTCCACTTACTATGTCTACATTGTTACCTTTCAGGTTAATTTCAATTGAACAATCAAAAGTATCACCTGTAATAGTCCAGCCTTTTCCACCACTACTAATTGGTGTAGTGAGTGTGTTTCTAACCGTTGCAGAACAATATTTTAAAGGAGAGGCATTACCTAAATTTTTATTGGTGTAACCAGCTACATTCCAAGCTGTTAAAATAGCATCATAGTTATCAATATTTATACCCGAAGAAGTAAAAATATTAATCATATTACTTGTATTGGCAATATTCCATAACCCAATATTTTGATTGAAGGCACTGGCTAAATAAAACATATAACTCATGTCCGTTACGGCTGTCGTGTTCCAAGAACCAATATTTTGATTGAAGGCATCGGCTGCATAAAACATAGTACTCATATTCGTTACAGATGCAGTATTCCACGAGCTAATATTTTGATTGAAAGAATAGGCTCCATAAAACATAGAACTCATATTTGTTACTGCGGCGGTATTCCAAGAGCTAATATTTTGATTGAAATAATAGGCTTCAACAAACATAGCATTCATATTCGTTACGACTGCCGTATTCCAAGAACTAATATTTTGATTGAAGGCATCGGCATAAGCAAACATAGAACCCATATTTGTTACTGCAGCGGTATTCCAAGAACCAATATATCGATTGAATGCACTGGCGAAATAAAACATAAAACTCATATTTGTTACTGCCGCAGTATTCCAAGAACCAATGTCTTGATTAAAGGCTCTGGCTGCATAAAACA
The DNA here is from genome assembly GCA_025454855.1 of Arcicella sp. Lineage (GTDB taxonomy): Bacteria > Bacteroidota > Bacteroidia > Cytophagales > Spirosomataceae > Arcicella. The sequence goes on along the minus strand of JALONS010000249.1, from coordinate 5,111 downwards.
TAGAGCCCATATTTGTTACTGCAGAAGTATTCCATGAATCAATATTTGCTGGACTATTTAATATCAAACATCCTCTAAACATATTACTCATATTTGTTACACCTGCAAGATTAGGTATGTCTGTGGCAGTAATATTCAAGTTATTACAACCATAGAAAGCATTTTGCATAGATGTCCATGCAACAATACCCCATTCTATTACATCAATTAGTCGGCTTCTGTCAGTACCATTGTTAATAGCGAATGCTCGAAAATTGGTGGGTTGTATGCTTAAATCAATCGTTGCTCCAGTAGGCAAACCTGTAATAGTAGCTGTACTACCACTAAATGACCCTGAGCCAGTAGCACCTGCACCACCTACTTGTTGCCAAGTGTAATTAACCGTTCCTGTCGTAGTTACACCAAAACTTATTTGGGTAGCACCAGAACCCGCCGTTGCCAAATTCCACCGAGTAATGAAATTATTGGTAAGCATCGTTGCTTTTTGTTGAATATCAGATGAATTATTGTTTTCATCAGCAATGCTTTCTTCTGCGGAGTTATCATCACCCAAAGAAACAGCCGTAATATCCATTTCAGGTGCAGTAATTTCGGAGATTGCTCCTCCACGAGTGATAGAATATTGGGCAGTTATTTTAAGCAAACTCAAAATGAAGATTAAGGCAAAGAACACTATTTTGTTCATGAGATTAAGGTTTGTTTTTGTATAAATGAAGAAATTTATCTGATATGCAAACTCGTTACGAAGGTGTAACCGATTCATCAACAAAGTATTAAAGATTTTTATTTAAACCAAAATATGTAATTTTCGTGGATTCTGGTTTTCGTTTTTAACAAGGTATTAGCTCTCCCGTATTCTTTCATCAATCATGACTTTTAATTTTCGTAGAATATAAATAATTTGTTTCGCTTCATCCATTTCAGAAGAATCAAAACCTTTGCTAACTACATATTTTTTTCCGTCCAATAAGCTGAAATACCAGTTTCTCCCTTGTACATAACAGCCATAGATAGGTTTTTCGTCATTATTTTTTGCTTGTCCAATCAACATTCCACCCAACATTTGCCCAACGGGGTCGCCTGAGTATTTCTTTTCTCGCTTGTATTCATGTAGAAAGAAATAAGGAGTTTTTATCAATTCTCCGATACCTTTTGAAAGCATCATATCCACTTTTGAGCTTACATGAATTCCATTAATTTCAGCTGAAATTTCACGGTCATAATAAGTACGAATAGGCTTATCATATCTCGCTAAAAATATCATAAAACTGATAAATTGCATTTTCAATTCTTCCTCGTTCCACGAATCAGCATTTTCAAGTAGCTTCGCACAGCTTTCTTCTAATAACCATGCGTCCATTGCATTTATTTCTCCATCAGCAGAAAGCCATTCAGTCAATAGCGATGTAGGTTGAAAAACCCTTTCTAATCCAAAAGTCTCAATCAAAATTGGTTCTAAAAGTTCTATGGATTTATGCTTTGCCATGATTCAATTTGTTTTATACAAAAATAATCAAAAAATAAAACAAAGGATGATAAAACACAAAAAGACCCACTCAAAGCAATTGAGTAGGTCTTCTTTATCTTGGACAAAACCAAAAGGATTGTGCGATGCGTAACGAGAACCTGCAGCAGTTAAGATTTCTTGCATTCTCTCGGTAGATGTTTCGGCTAATTGAGCGAAAGTAGTAATACCTTCATTAGCGAAAAGTTCTGCTATTTTAGGACCGATACCTTCGATTTTTTTCAAATCATCTCCTGCATCTGCTTTCTTAGCTTTTTTTGCTGGGGCTACAACCTCAGCGGGTGCTTCGGCGACTGCTACCGTGGAAGCGGCTGGGGCTTCCGCTGTTTCAGTGGTTTTTTTAGCTCCACTTTCCTTCTGGGCAGTCTTCACAGGAGCATCTACTAAAACAGCATTATGAAAAGGGATTATATCAACGATAGAACGTCCTTTAAATCCTTTCTTGAATTGAACAGTACCATCCACTAAGGCGAATAGCGTATGGTCTTTACCAAGACCTACCCCTAAACCTGGGTTGTGTGCTGTACCTCTCTGACGAACAATAATGTTACCCGCAATTGCAGGCTGACCTCCGTAAATTTTCACACCGAGGCGTTTGCTATGTGACTCACGGCCGTTCTTCGAACTACCCGCACCTTTTTTGTGTGCCATTTCTTTTGAATGAGTTTATGAGCTTAAAGTTTACGAGTTTAAAGTCTGTGAGTTCATGAGTTTTAAAATAAATATCTTAATGCTCTAATCTCTAACAACTAACCCCTAATCACTAATCTCTATCTTAAAATGTGATTCCTTCGATTAATACTTTTGTTAAATCCTGACGGTGTCCGTTTTGTTTCTGATAGCCTTTACGACGTTTCTTTTTGAAAACCAAAACTTTCTCTCCACGAACGTGAGCCAAAATTTTTCCTGATACTTTTGCACCTGCTACTGTCGGAACACCTACTTGGATGTCTCCGTCATTATCGACAAGAAGAACCTTATCGAAAACCAGTTCAGCGCCTTCCTCTCCCGCCAAACGGTGGGTGTAGAGGTAACGGTCTTTCTCAACTTTAAATTGCTGACCAGCGATTTCTACGATTGCGTACATTTGTAATTTATTTATAATGAATTTTTAAATTGGGTTGCAAAGGTACTACTTTTGTTTTGAAATCTGAAACGAAAGGCTTACTTTTATTTAAAATTTCCATAATTATTTATCAGACTTTCCGTTTTCGTAACGTATTGTTTGATAATGAGTTATGAATATACTTAGGAAAATATAATCCTTACAACTGTTACTGCTTATATCCATTGTTTAAAAACAAATCTCAATGTTCTTAAAACGTTTTTTCTCAACCTTCTTTCTGACATTATATTTGTCTGGATTTCAGCTGTTTAGCCAGCCTGAAAAAGTGGTTATTGTTAAGTTTGAGGATTTGCAAAAAATGATTAATTCATCATCAGACACCACGTTGGTAGTTCATTTTTGGGCAACTTGGTGCCGTCCTTGTGTGGAAGAAATTCCGTTTTTTGAAAAGATGAATAAAGAATATTCAAACCAAAAAATTCGTTTCCTAATGGTAAGTATGGATTTTCCGAAGGATGTGCAGGATAAGGTAGCACCTTTTTTAGAGAAAAATAAGATAAATTCGGAAGTAGTATTATTGGATGAACCTGACTATAATGCTTGGATTGATGATGTTGATAAAGATTGGTCTGGTACGATTCCTGCTACATTAATTCTGAATACTACTATGCGAAAGCGGGTTTTCTTTGAGGGACAAATAAATCAAGAGGCATTTACTAAAGAATTAAAAGCTATGATTCCTACCGCTGGGGATAACTAAGAAGACATTTCTGAAATATGTTACTTTATTAAATATAAGCGTCTGAATAACAACAAATTATAGATTGAAAATGAAAAAAGCCATGAAAAAGATATACCTCTTAGGTTCTGTTAGCGTAATGTTGATGGGACTTGTTGCCGTATTTGCTTTTAAAAATACAAACGAAATTATCGTTGATAAGGGTTATGCCATCGGAGATGTGGTAACTGATTTTAAGCTGAAAAGTACCACTGGTAAAACGGTTTCAATGGTAGAAAACCGTTCTGCTAAAGGTTATATTGTTATTTTTACCTGTAATCACTGTCCTTTCTCGAAGGCTTATGAAAGCAGAATTATGGCATTAGACAAAAAGTATGCTTCGCAGGGCTATCCCGTTTTGGCGATAAATCCCAACGACCCTGCCGCTTACGAAGAAGATACTTTTGAAAATATGCAAGCAGTAGCTAAAGCTAAAAACTACAGCTTTGAGTATTTACAAGATGAAACTCAAAATGTGGCTCGTGCTTTTGGAGCAGCCCGTACCCCGTCTGCGTATGTAGTGAAGCGTGAAGGTGATAAATTCATTATGCAATACATTGGTGGTATCGATGATAACACACAAGATGCTAACGGTGTAACCAAACGTTATGTAGAAGATGCTGTTAATAGCTTATTGGCAGGAAAGCCTGTGGTTGCAAATGTTACTAAGTCGGTAGGATGTGCTATTAAATGGAAAGGGGTTTGATAGATTTTGCAAACATTTTTGACGGGTATTTTTATTTAAAAAGGCGAATGAAGCATTTCATTCGCCTTTTGTTTTATCTTTTACCTATCCACTCACGCCACATGGCAAGTGAATACAAAATAATAATTGGGAAAAGTAAAAAGATAAACTGAGTGTAATGAGCAATCCAATTAGGGCATTTTGATACAAAGGCTACTAAACCTAATATGGCTACCATTACCATCAAAGTTCCTACCATCAGGTCATAAATATTACTATCTTTTCGGAATAAACAAGGTAGTAAAATTACCATTAGTAGCCCCAATAATCCCCATTTTATCCACGTCCAGATATTGAGTAATGTTAATGCTGGTTGATACGTTGCTACCAAATTTACCTTTTTCAAAATAGCCAATAGTTGAACGTTTTCTATCACATCTGCCAAGCCAATCACAACGGAAACAAATGCCCCTAAATAACCTAACCATACTATATTTTGCTTACTGAGAGAGATGGAAAAGAAAGCTAAAAAAATTACGTAACTTATAATAAATAGGAAGTCTATCTTATTAAGAAAATCCATTTTATCCATGAATTCCTGATTAGGTATTTTCTCATTCTCTTTATTGATATAAAATAATTTGTTAATGTCATCGGCAGTTTCAGCAAATTCAAAAGCTATCATTGGGGCTTTCTGATAGGCTTTATTACTAACATTTTGAGGTTTTATTTCTGTTTTATAAAACATCATAAAACCTGCTATCAATAAAGTAAATAGCCCTACGAAAAATGTGGTTTTAAAAGTTATGTTCATGGATTTATTGGATTATTGATGACTAATTTTCACCTCTGTAACACACTGGTCACCGATGGCTTTCATTTGATTGAGTAGTTCTTCGTTCATGGCTTATTTATCTACATTTTGCTTGTTTACTACATTTCTGACATTCACAATTTTTAATAGTAGGTCAAACCAAAACGGAGCCCCAAACGATAAGGCGGCAGCAGTAAGAATCCATCCGATAAAATTCCAGAAGTTGATAGAATCGCAGTTTTC
>JALONS010000031.1 GCA_025454855.1 Arcicella sp. | reverse complement strand
GTGCCGTTGATGTCGGTAGTGGTGAAAACATAATAAATAGATTGACAACCCTGACAACTGGGCTGTGGCACAATCACTGCCGATTGGGTGGAAAAACTGCTACCCTTCAAGGTATCGGGTTTCAAAGCACTCATTTCCCTTCCATCTTTGAAGTAAATCTTTCGTCCGTCGGTGTAAAATAGTAGATTACCGTTTACATCAGCAATGGACGAAACCCCTTCGGTTGTATTAAGTTTCCCTTTATCATCCGCTGAGGCACTACCGTTTGAGAATTTTATCCCAGCATTATTACCAAAATACCAATAGTTTTCGGGGGGCTTAGGTGGTGGAGGTACACAAAGTTTTACATTGATTCTATTCTGAGCCGAACAACCCGTTGTAGTGTCAGTAACTTGTACTGAATAACAACTGGTTGTATCCGCACGGAGCGTTTGGGTGGTATCGCCTTTAGGATACCAAATGTATTTATATTTTGGGTCGGCTCCGCCACGTCTGTAAGGGTCGAGCGTTAGGAAATCTCCTTTACAAATGGTAGTATCTTGTTGAGAGGGAGAATTACCCAAAAAGAATGGTTGTGGTGGATTATTAATCGTAATGGTTTGGGTATAAACTTGGGGTACACCGCCTTCGGTACGGGTAAGCGTAACTGTTTTTACACCAGGTGTAGTGTACAAGTGAGCGGGATTTTTGAGTTTTGACGTATTTTCATCACCACTGGCAGGGTCGCCAAAATTCCACAGCCAAGCAGTTGCTGGGGTTCGGATTGTATCTCTGAACATCGTGGCTGCGGTAGAATCTCGGCATTCCGACAAGCAGGTTTTTGATACTTTGAATTGAGCATACGAGTTTTGAGAAATTCCCAATGACCCTACAATCACGGAGAAAATCAAAAAAAATCTTTGTATGCTACTAAATTTCATCATTTGTTCGTTATCCTTTTGTCAGTTTGTCGGTAAACGGTTTTTGACTTAAATTTCTTTATTCAATGTTGTGTAAAGATTTTGTTATAAGTTTTGAGCGATAGGCTAAAATATTTCAGGACGATATTTTTGCTTGTTTACATCCAAAAGTGTTACGTAGTGTTGTTTATTGAAAAGACATTAATTTTCTAAAAAAGGTTGTCTTCTTAATGTTGTGAAAATGGTCATATTACGATATTCTAAAAAACTTTTATCTTTTACCGTTCTCCGTGAACCATTCTGCGAAAATATCGGCACTAAATTTGCTTGATTTTTATTTTGTGAATTATATAAATGCCTTTAAATCATTGAAATTAACGTAATTTAATTGTAAAAATTTTCAAAGATTGATTAATTTATACTATTTTAAATTGAATAAACCGATTACTAAGTAGTTTACGTCAAAAATTAAACCGTTTTTAAGGTCAAAAAGTTAAAATTATCATAGCCGCCGATACTTGAAACGTTCCTAATACCATGTTGAAAAGAGGATTTTTACTGATAATTTTTCTGTTATCTTGGACCTTTGCAGATGCCCAAGACCCACAGTATTCTCAATTTTATGCTGCTCCTTTATATCTGAACCCAGCCTTTGCGGGTTCGGCAATGGCTCCACGAGTAAATTTTAATCATCGAAATCAGTGGCCTTCATTGAGTGCCAATTTTGTAACATCCTCTATATCAGCGGATATGTACTTTGATAAAGTAAAAAGTGGCGTTGGTATTATTGTTACTACTGACCGCCAATTTACAAATTTGACTACTACTGACCTCGGTTTATTGTACTCCTATCATTTAAGAATCAATGACGGACTTACTGCTAAATTAGGTGTACAAGGTTCGTATGTAACTCGTGGGATTAATTTTGCTGATTACACGTTCGGCGACCAAATTAATACGTATTTGACCACAGGAGCGTACCCAAGAATATCTAATGACCAAATTTTACAGGGGGGCAACAATCTTACACCTCAATTAAAATACTGGGATTTTTCCACAGGAGCATTGGTATATTCCGACCAGTTTTGGATTGGAGCATCATTACACCATCTTAACCAGCCCACCCAGTCGTTCAATGACAAAGATGCTCGTTTACCCATGAAAATAGGCGTGCAGGCAGGTTATAGAATTCCTTTGGCGGATTATTTGATTGGTAATAATTTGGGAGATGCCATCGAACGTGAGAAGAGTATTACGCCCGTAGTGCATTACAAACGTCAGGGAGCATCAGACCAATTGGATATCGGAGCGTATTTAACGTATTCGCCCATCGTTTTGGGTGCTTGGTACAGAGGTATTCCTTTGAAAACTTATACCAAAGATAATGTAAGTATTATCAGTCACGACGCTGCCGTTTTCTTGGTGGGTTATCGTCAAGATAATTTCTCGATTGGATACAGTTACGACGCTACCATTTCACGTTTGGGTTCAACGGGTGGTGCCCACGAAATATCGTTGTCTTATACTTTTTCAGACTGGATAGAACCACGGAAAGCTCCACGCTCACGCAAGGGAGAATTGAAGTGTCCGAAATTTTAGAAATTAACAATCACTCATAACGAAGGGAGAAAAAGAAATCGTAAATCTTTTTCTCCCTTTTTGGTTTCATTTTGGCACACTTTCTTCGCTACTTTGAAAAGTGTCTTTTAATACCTAAATTTGTTATGAATACAATTCCTTACATAAAATTTAAACATATACAACTTGACCTTTCAAGATTTTAACTTCGACGACAAACTTTTAGATGGCTTATATTCAATGGGTTATAATAAACCTACTCCCATACAAGCCCAAGCCATTCCGCTTATTCAAACCGATAAAGACCTCATTGCCTGTGCCCAAACGGGTACTGGTAAAACAGCCGCTTTTTTATTGCCAATTCTGAATAAAATTATCAATACGCCCGAAGATAAACGACGTTTGAACACGCTCATTATCTCGCCTACTCGTGAATTAGCCACTCAGATTGATAATCAAGTAGAAGGTTTAGGATATTTTACGGGTGTAAGTTCAATTTCTATTTATGGGGGTGGCGACGGAGCCGCTTGGAATCAACAACGAAAAGCCTTAGAAGAAGGAGCGGAAATCATCATTGCCACACCGGGAAGATTGATTGCCATTTTGCAAATGGGTGCGATAGATTTCTCTCAACTGCAACATTTGATTCTGGATGAAGCCGACCGAATGTTGGATATGGGTTTTTACGATGATATTCTGAAAATAATTAAATATCTCCCGCTCAAACGCCAAACATTGTTGTTTTCAGCAACGATGCCTCCCAAAATCAGGAAATTAGCCCACAATATTTTGGTAGAACCAGAGCAGTTGAATATTGCCATCTCGAAACCCTCAGAAGGAATTTTGCAACAAGCCTATCTGGTTTATGACCCTCAGAAAACCGCACTACTAACGCATATTTTGAAGGAAGGTAATTGGGGAAGTGTCATTATTTTTGCTTCTACTAAAGAAAGTGTGAAAAAATTGTCATCTGAATTATTACACCTCGGATTAAAAACAAAAGCCTTTCATTCTGATTTAGACCAAAAAGAGCGGGAAGAAATCATGCGAGATTTCAAGGCTAAAACGCTTCAAATTTTGATTGGTACGGATATTCTTTCACGGGGGATTGATGTTGAAGGCATCAGTTTAGTGATTAATTACAATACCCCACACGACCCCGAAGATTATATCCACCGAATAGGAAGAACCGCCCGAGCTGAAACCACGGGTACAGCCATTACTTTTATTAATGACAAAGACCAACGTAAATTTGCGGCAATTGAAGAATTAATTGAACGAGAAATACCTAAATTATCTTTACCCGCAGGTATGGGCGATGCCCCCACGTATCAACCTAATAAAAGAGTATCATCGGGGATTATCCACAAGAAAAAAACGTATCATAAAAAGAAAACGGGATTTGTGAAGAAATGATAGATGCTTTAATTATAAATTTTCACAATGTATATGATATTTTATTCTATTTTTGCGAAATCGGTCAATGAATTAGAGAGATGAAATTAACAATAGATAACTTAGGAAAAATAATACATAGCGAACTCGAACTCAACGATTTGACCATACTCGTAGGAGATAATAATGCAGGTAAAACATACATCACATATAGTATTTATGGGTTATTAGATAATTGGAGGGATTTCGTTAATTATAATAGTTTTGGACTAATTGAAAAAAAGCTAAAGAGTGATGGGCAAATAATACTGAACAAAGAAGAGATAATAAATTTAATAACGAAGAGTATTATTTCAGAAAGTGAGCGTTTTCAAGAACGTATCAAAGACCTATTCAATGACAAAGAAGGACAGTTTGCTAATGCTAAAGTAGAGTTGAATTTTGACAAACCAACAAGTTTTAAGAATGCTGAAAGAAAGGTTCAAATTGGAGAAAGTATAATTTTTGAAGGTAAAGTGGAAGATAATACACTATCAATGAGTTATACGAAGCAAAATGATAGTGTATTAGACGAGCGATTATTTAAACGAGTGATTGGTGATATGTTTTCAAGTTTAGTATTTGATGATATATTTCCCGAGCCTGTTATTATCACTGCTGAACGATTGGGTATTTCCCTTTTTTACAAAGAGTTAGATGCAACCAGAAACTCACTGATTGATGGGTTACAAAAACTTAATGAGAAAGATAGTAATATGCACCCTTTTGAATTATTGATGTCGATGACTGCTTACTACGCAACACCTATCAGAGACCATATTTCTTTTACACGAGACATTGAAAAAATAAAAAAATATAACCCCAAAATTGACTCCACTTATCCAATGGAAATAATAAAAGAGATATTGGGAGCAGAATTCAAAAAAGAAAATAATCAGGATATTCGCTTTTATACCAAACGTAAGAAAAATAATAGATTTGATATTCCTCTTTATTTAGCTTCTTCATCGGCAAGATGTATTGTAGATATTTATTTTTACTTAAACCATATCGCAAAAGAGGGAGATATTTTAATTATTGATGAACCCGAAAGCCATTTAACATTAAGAAATCAAAGATTAATGGCGAAACTGTTGGTTTCGCTTATCAATTTAAAAATCAAGGTATTTATCACAACCCATAGCGATTTTTTAGTCAAAGAAATCAATAATTTTATTCTATTATCGAATCCTTTTGAAGGGAAAGATAATTGGTTAAATAAGCACAAATTTTACTCAGAAAAAGATAAAATAGAATCAAGTCAAGTGTCTGTTTACCAGGCAAAAGAGGGTATATTAGAGAATTTAGTTGTTACGAAGAAAGGTATTGAAATACCATTTTTTGATGAAGAAATCAATCACTTATTTTCAATTTCATCAGATTTAGACTATCTCATCGATTAACTATACACCTATGAAAGATATTTTTTGCGATGTTGAGGTTGTTAAGAACTTCGATAATATAAAAAAAATAATGATTTTGAGGGAAGAAGAGACAAATCAGGAAATTGAGATAGGAGGAATCCCCGATGATGCAATACTATTGAAATTAGACATTGATAAAAAAGAGTTCAAGCGTAAATCAATGTATCTAAAGCGTGAAACACCAATTATTCACAAAGGCTGTGACTATTGTTTAATTATTCCATCTGAAAAAGTAATTATTCTCTTTGAACTAAAATCAAATAGACCCAGAGAGAAAGATTACGTCAATCAGTTTATGGTATCCGAAATATTCATCAAATATTGTAATGAATTAGGAAATTATCTCAATAAAACGACTGATTATTATGAGTTCAAACGAATATTATTGAGTCCGAAATATAATATTGTTTTTACCTCTCGTACTAAACTTCAAGATATCTCTACTTCTGACCGATGCGGAAATCCAATTCAAATAAAATCACCTGGATTTCCAGATAGAATAAGGCTTGAAAAGTTACTATTATAATAAATCTACGAACCATTAAACCATAACCCAATATGCTCGCTAAAACCTTCGGAAGTGCCGTTCACGGTGTTGATGCTACGATTATTACAGTGGAAGTGAGCGAAGGACAAGGACAACATTTCTACATCGTGGGCTTGCCCGATGGAGCCGTTAAAGAATCTGAACAAAGAGTAGAATCTGCCATTAAACAAGTAGGATATTTCTTTCCCAGAACCAAAGTGGTGGTTAATCTTGCCCCCGCTGATATTCGTAAAGAAGGTTCTGCTTATGATTTACCCATTGCTCTGGGAATTATCCACGCTTCTGCTCAAGCCAATCTAAAAGAGCTTGAAAATTACGTCATCATGGGTGAATTAGCCCTTGACGGGATGCTTCGTCCCATCAAAGGTGTACTACCCATTGCTATCGAAGCCCGTAAAAAAGGATTTAAGGGTTTTATTCTTCCTACCGAGAATGCCATGGAGGCTTCCATTGTCAATAACTTAGACGTGATAGGAGTCAATAATCTAAAACAAGCCATTGATTTTCTGAAGGGTTCACTAAAAATAGAACCGTTAATAACCGATACCCGAGATATTTTTGCTAATTCTCAGAATGATTATGATGCGGATTTTTCGCACGTACAGGGGCAGGAGAATATCAAAAGAGCTTTAGAAATTGCCGCAGCGGGTGGACACAACGCTATCATGATTGGACCACCAGGAGCGGGAAAAACGATGCTGGCAAAACGGATTCCCTCTATTTTACCACCACTCACACTACACGAAGCCTTAGAAACCACCAAAATCCATTCGGTAGCGGGAAAGTTGGGTTCAAAAGCCACTTTGGTATCTACCCGACCGTATCGTTCGCCCCACCACACGATTTCGGATGCTGCTTTGGTAGGAGGAGGTAGTAATCCACAACCAGGAGAAATCTCATTGGCACATAATGGCGTATTATTTTTGGATGAACTACCCGAATTTAAAAAGACGGCTTTGGAAGTAATGCGACAACCTCTGGAGGATAGAAAAGTCTCTATTTCAAGAGCCAGATGGGCGGTTGAGTTTCCTTCCAGTTTTATGCTCATTGCCAGTATGAACCCTTGTCCGTGTGGTTATTATAACCATCCTGAAAAAGAATGTGTTTGTGGACCGGGCGTAGTTCAGAAATATCTTAATAAAATATCGGGTCCATTATTAGATAGGATAGACCTTCACGTAGAGGTTACGCCCGTGAAGTTTGAGCAACTATCTTCCAATCGGAAAGCGGAATCTTCGGCAGAAATCAGGGAGAGAGTAATCAAAGCCCGTGAAATACAGACAATTAGATTTAAAGATTTTCCAGAGATACACTCAAACGCCATGATGCCTTCGCAGATGGTGAAAGAAATTTGTGTACTCAATGAAGTAGGAATTTTACTATTGAAAAGAGCGATGGAACGCCTACAACTTTCTGCCCGTGCCTATGACCGCATCCTGCGAGTAGCCCGCACCATTGCTGATTTGGCAGGTACAGAAGACATCCGAACGGAACACATCGCCGAAGCCATTCAGTACCGTAGTTTAGACAGAGAAAATTGGGCAGGATAGGTGATTTTTAGAACATATCATCAAACAATACTCTGATATAAAATCCCCAAGACCGATTGTAAAATTCTCGAAAGGGGCTATTAGAAATATTGTTGAATCCCATGCTATAAGAAATACCTATTTGTGTAAATCTCTCAAATTGTAGCCCAGCACCCACATTTACGCCATAATCAAGGCGTTTTAAGCCATTGTTAAAATCTGCTGCTGTGTAGTTAAAAGTGCTGTCAGCCCTTGTTCTTGCGGCATTTAGGGTTGTTCCAGAAAAAACATTCTTACCCACAATACCAAGCCCTACATAAGGACCTCCCCACACAGATAGACACGTGGACGTACTTCTCGGATTACCGAATACATAGCTGAAATTAGGGCAAAAATCTAAATAATGTAACTCCAACGAATTAGAAGCGAAGGTAGAATCTGTCGCATTAAATTTAGCCTGAAAACCCCGAGGATTGTATCTGATTTCTGGCTGAAAATGCCATTTTTCATTGAGGGAATAATCAACGCCAAACCCCAAATTAATGACGGGTTTTAGATAAGAATTCTCAATAAATGGAGCATTACTTGAACGAACACTAACGGCATTGACCCCGATATGAAAAATATTATGCCTGCTTTTTTTCTGAGCTTTGACTAACGATGGAAACAATAGTGAAGAGATAACAAATAGATAAATGAAACGCATAGCTTGATTAATTTGGAGGCGGCATTTAACATATCCTAAAGATAGTAAATGATTTGATAATCAAACAGTTATGCTGAAAAAATTATTGTTAAGATAACATAATTAAGTAAAATTACTCTTTTGAAATAATGAATGCCTAATTAAAATATCTTATTCCATCCAAAGCGTATCAGTAATAACATTCCCACAAAACCGATAGCAATATACTGAAAAGGTACAAAGGTGATGGCATAGATACGAAGCCTATCCACAAACCACATAATACCAATCATCGCAAAAACGAGCGTAATAAACCCCGATAGTTTTCCGAAAGCAGGGACGTGTTCAAAAGGAATATTTCTTTTGATGATAATGAGCGTTGCTACCATCGTAACAATGGGTAAAAACTGCGTAATGAGGTTCATATCCCAAATGCTTTGTCGCTCAAAAAGAAATAAATATACGTTTAGTGTAACCGCAAAAATACCAGGAATACAAGCCAAATAGGCTAAAACTGCATAAAAATGACGATTAGGGCTTTGCTGAGGAGGCGTATTAGGATTTTGCCAAATACTAATCAAAAACGTTAGTAAAGGCACGCACAATAAAAACCATAATAGTAAGGAAGGATTAGCGGAAATTTCACTGAAAATATCTCGTAAAGTCATTGTGGGAAAGTTTTGAAAATTGCGTTTGGCTATTGGCTTTTAGCAAGTAGCTGTGATAATTATAATCTTAAAGATAAAAAGAAATCTCTATTTCGTACATTTGCCAACACAATAAAAGCTAATTATTGGTCGAAAGCTAATAGCCAACCCCAATAGCAAAATGAAAATTATATGGAAATCAACATCAAAGATTTTGAATATACGGGAAGTAAGAAATTTGACATCAAGAAATCTAATACTAAAATTAAGGATTTTTACGAATCGGGCGAAGATTATGAAGTACAGATGGCTGAACTCCACGAAAAAATGGACAAGTATCAAAGTCTTATGTATGCCCACGACCGCTATGCGATGCTCTTGATTTTTCAGGCTTCGGATGCTGCTGGGAAAGACGGAACCATCAAAGCGGTGTTGTCGGGCGTGAATCCTGCTGGGGTAGAAGTACACAGCTTTAAACGTCCTTCTGAACAAGAATTAGCTCACGATTTTATGTGGCGAAATACCCTAAAAATGCCCGCAAGAGGGAAATTAACCGTACACAATCGCTCGTATTATGAAGAAGTGTTGGTGGTAAAAGTTCATCCAGAAATTCTAACAAATTATCAAAAAATTCCCGTAGAACTGACCAAAGATTTAGATAAAGTTTGGAAACAACGCTATGAAGATATTGCTAATTATGAACAGTATCTTTCCAGAAACGGGACGGTTATTCTCAAATTTTATCTGAATATTTCTAAAGAAGAACAAGCCGAACGTTTAATTGAACGCATTGAAGACCCTACCAAAAATTGGAAATTTGAGGAGGGCGACGTAAAAGAACGTGATTTTTGGAAACAATATCAACACGCTTATGAAGATATGGTAAATGAAACCGCCAGTCAGAATGCTCCGTGGTACGTGATTCCAGCCGACGATAAAAAGAATATGCGATTGATAATTAGTACCATTATTTTGGAAAAAATGAAGGAATTAAAGATGGAATATCCCGTAAGTTCGCCCGAAAGACAAGAAACGTTGAAAGGATTAATTACCAGAATTCAAGAGCAAAATTTGGAGTAGCTTTTGGGTGAGTTTATCAGTTGAGGGTTTATGAGTAAAGAGTTTATGAGTTGAGGGTTTTAATTTGCTTTCGGCACATTATCAAATAAGGTCGTATCTTTGTGGAAAATTTTAATAACCAACAGAAAGCAGATAGCTTAAAGCCAATAGTGAACAGCTATTTTGAATACCATGCGACTGAATTTCAAAGACTTAATTATATTCGAGAACGACGATTATATCCTTATCAATAAACCTCCTCATGTAGCTTCTTTGGATGAACGCCAAGCGGATAACTCGTTGAGTATCCTGCGGATGGCAAAAGAATATTCAAATGATGCTCAATTGGCTCATCGTCTCGACAAAGAGACTTCGGGTGTATTGGCGATTGCTAAAAACCCAGCGTCGTATCGTCATTTATCCATGCAATTTGAACACCGTGAAGTAGCCAAACGCTACCACGCCGTAGTGAATGGCACGCATGATTTAGAGATGATTTCTGTATATTTGCCCATTGCCCAAAAGCGAGATGGTACACAAGTAACCATCGACCGCCAGAAAGGAAAAGAAGCAGAGACGATTTTTAATACCATCAAAGTTTACCGTAATCATACACTCGTAGAATGTATGCCCATCACGGGGCGAATGCACCAGATACGGATTCATTTAGTGTGCTTAAAAGCTCCCATCGTGTGCGACCCTACCTACGGGGGCGATATGATTTACTTGTCAGATTTGAAAAGGAAGTTTAATCTGAAAAAAGAAACCGAAGAATTACCCCTTATCAAAAGAGTTGCCCTGCACGCTCGTTCGCTGACTTTTAGATTAATGAATGAAGAAGTAGTGAGCATTGAAGCACCTTATCCAAAAGATTTTGATGTTTTGGTAAAGCAGTTAGAGAAGTTTTCGTAATTTTGTAAGTGTAGCTGGCTTCGTAGTTCAATGGATAGAATGTGGGTTTCCGGTACCTAAGATGCAGGTTCGATTCCTGCCGAGGCTACAACTATTCAGTTTAGGCCCTTGACTAACAGTTAGTTAAGGGTTTTGTTTTTTCACGGGGGACACTATGGGGGACACTTTTTGAAAAATACTTCTTTAGGGGGACAATTCAGGTACAAAAAAAGAGGTCTGTTAAACCTCTAATTTTGCTAAGTCGTAATACATGGCTCTTGTTTCCTGTTCTGAATCTTCATCTGTCAGAAAATCAAAACCATTTCTTTCATAATATTTTATTGACCGTTCATTGTTATAAGCATCAACGGTTAAAAACTTTGCTCCCGTTGGGTAATTATTCAATCCTACAAAGTTTTTGATAATATCCATCACTACCGTACCAATACCACTACTTTGTACATTTTTACTCACGCCTAAACGTCCAATCTTAACGGCTGGATAGCCTCCTCTTCTTCTTTTGGCGTTTGGAATATTTCGCCCTATTTTGTTGTACTTCGTAGTGTCTGCGGTGGTGATTCTATCATTTGCTAAGGAAAAAAAGAAAATGGTTTGGTTTTCATTCTCCTCGAAATAAGTAATTGCTAAACGATGTTTCTGATAAAGAATAGCATCTTTTATAAAAAACTCGTTTAAATCATCGTCTCCACAATCAAAGGGTTTGATTGTATGGCTTTCTTTCAATCGTCTAATCTGTAACGTGTTCTTTGTTTCCATTAGTCATTCACAAATACATATCTACTCGCATTACGTTTGATACGTGCAAGTTCTTCGGGCGATACTTTTTGAATGTTATCCATTTTCTCAAAAAAACGTTGTGCGTCTTTCCTTTTTAAGATTGGAGTTTCTTTAATTGGTCGTGCCATTGTCTTAAAGTTTTAGTACATTTCTAAAACAAAGGTAGTACAAATAACATTCCATTGTATTAAATTGGATTAAGTTACATTAGGATAGTAATATGAACGGCTCGGTAAACCTCCTCCTCTCTTTTAGTTGCAATAACAACCAATTACAAAAAGGTTTCCAAAAATGAAAGTCTTGTTTCGCTCGTCATTAGGACGAACGGATAATTATTTTATTTCTCGCCATTAGGGCGAACGCTCCCCAAAGATACACTCCTCTCGTGTGCGTGAAATGACTTCCTTAAATTCGACAATTCATTCAAAATCAAACCTTTCAAATTTGATGTTGCCCAAATCATGGTGAAAAAGTAAGGTTTAGTAAGGTTTTAGGCTTGATAATTGACTACTTGAACAACATTCTCACGTATGCGTGTTATGACCTCACAAAAATCTTTATTGGCTCAAAATCAAACCCTACGCATATAAAGAAGAATTGGAGGGTTTTGGAGGTTTTCATGCTCAAAATGTACGGTTTTGACAAGTTTTCACGGTCTTGTAATAGTATCTCTCTCGTACACGTGCGTTTGATGTCTAAAAATTCGAGAATTTGCACTAAACGAACTTTTCTGTATAAGAAATAATGTGGGGTTTTGTCAGGTTTTCGGCTCTTTCTTTTAAGGTGTTAAATTCGTCTGATTTTTCGGGTTCTATCACATTTATTCACTCTCTTTTAAGGTGTTCGATTCTTCCGATTTTTCACATCAAATCATATTAAAATCACTGTTTTTTGTTCCTTTTTATAGAGTGTTCAAACTGTCCAGTTTTTAGGTCTTAATCTTATTTTTATCTAATTTATTTTCAAGGTTTCAACACTCTAAACCCTACACTATCCAACACAAAAAAAGGGACTGCCCAAATGCTGGCAATCCCTCAACCCATTAACCCGAAAATGTACGTTATCAATCTAATCTATTAAAGTTAATCAATTATTGATAAAAATGATAACAACCTAAAAATGACCTAAAAAATAGAATAATTTTCTATTTATATAGTTTTTATTAGAATAAATATCTGTTATCTGTAAAAACATTAGAGATGTACTCTTTTGTTTCAATTATGGAGTTGTTAAACTACTTAAATTAAATACGTGGGCAAAATATTTTGCTGACATTTTCAACGGGCTGAATAGTTCGCTGGTTAAATTATGTAGTCTTGGCAATTCTTACTGTTTACTTTGATTCTCTCACGTGCGAACAGATACCCAAAAAGTCGGGAAATTGACTTTATAAAGACAAGTGAAGTGAGATTTTCGGACATCACTATAAAGTAAAAGGTAAGGTTTGGTAAGGTTTTCTTAGTGGCAAAAATGCAAAAAAGACAATCAAGATACTTGACTGCCTTTCTAAACTAACCACTAAATTGTTTGCTACTCTTTAAACGTCTTCGGGTATTTCAATACCTTTCTCTTTGGCATTCTTCTCTGTTATTTCGCTGTTATTTTACTCTTTAAACGTCTTCGGGTATTTCAATACCTTTCTCTCGTAGTGCCTTTATCACGGCTTCAAACTTTGCATTTTCTTTTGTTAATTGTTCTATTCCCTTTTGGTTCTTTCTTTGTTCAAATTGTTCTTGAACTTCTTTAATTTCATTCATGGTAGCAATGTTTTTGCATTGTGCCAAACCTAAGTAAATGTTATCAAACATTTTGTTTAGTTCAGTAAACAACATACAGTTAAAAGAAGTATCTCCTCGTCCTTTAAAGTTCTCTGAATTAAAGTAAGTCGTGAATACTTCCAGTAACTCACCTTTCAAAATAGTAAAGTCTTCTCTACCCTCTACGATGTCAATTAAAAAACTTGGCATTTCTACTGTTGGCATTTGGTCGGGTGCTAATTGGTAATAGTCTAAGTTTATTGTTGGGGTTCTCATGGTATTGATTGATTATGATTGATAATGAATGTTTTGTTAAATACTCGTTTAATCGTTGTTTTAGCAACTAATTGAATTTATCCACTCCCTTTGTTTATCATTGAGTTTTAGTAACTCGCTAATGTCAAATAATGGGGGCTGTCTAATAAATTTCTTGTAACGGTTTTTAAAATTGTTGCGGTCGTTACTTTTCAAATTTCTTTTGTTTTTCATATTGTTGCATCGCTCACTACAATAACTCTTTTGGTCTTCATTTAATATTTTCCTACAACTTGCACACTTTCTAATTTTTGGCTCTTTCGATTGGGTGGAGGTGGTTAAACTTGCATCGGTAGAATGTCTCGTATTCCTACTATGTCCCAAATATCTACTATACCTTAAAATGACATTTGGGACAAACTGACTTTTTTCACTACTATTCGGATTTGATGAATAAGGAAATAAAACCATATTCAACATATCATATTCAGTATTTGAGTTTTGTGATATTTGGGACAATTCTAAACTCTTTGCTCTGATTAATTCCGAAACTAAACCTCTAAAATTTACGCCTGTACGATGTCGTTCTAAAATATCTTTGAAACTCACTTCTAACCGTTGTAATCTTTTACGCTCCTTGTCTCCTCTTTGGGGTTTCCATGCCTTTGGATTACTTCCACGTAGATAAGTTTCAAGTTCTTTTGGGTTTAGTCCATTTTCATTGAGTGTATTATCTCCAAATAAGATATTATCAAAAGTCTCTAATAAGATATTCCCTAATGGTTCATATATACCAATGTTGAGAAGGTCAGAAAGATTCTGTAATCTTATACCCTTTGTTTCAAGATATTGCATTGCAGTAACTTTAATTTCAAACCTCAAGACATTCTCAGGTAGTTTGTACTGTTTCCCCTTGTCGTAAATCTTGATTATAAACTTTGTCCTTTTACATTGATAATAACTCATTCCATCCTCCACAACTTTCTGAAACGGCTCTCCTTTATACACGATTAAATTATCCAGTACCAACTTCACGGGAAACGGTAAAACTACATTTACGCCAAATTCAACGTTGTTTATTTCGGTGGTGGCGGTGTCAATCTCAAACCGTTCTGAAAGTTCCTGTACAACCTTTTCTACATCTTGGGCGGTAAAATCATCGTAATTGTGTCGTCCTGTGTTTCGGTATTTGTGCAAACTACCCTGTAACCTCACCTTGTTGTGTTTTATCTGAAACTTCAATCCAAAGTATTCAGCCAAACCGTATTTTATCACACCATCGGCATTTTGTACGGTGGTCGTCCACGATTCCAACAACTAGGGGTTTGTTTCCAAACTTTGGGGGTTGGTTTTCAAATCGTATGTTTTTATTCCATCAATCATTTGTACCTTTACGTTATGTTAATTCATGCAATTTGTTTTGTGTGGGTTGTACAATCGAACACATTACGGAATGAGTAGGGGAGGTTTCCCCCACTCATTTTTTTAGGCTGTTCTTATCGTCCAAATGTGGTTTGGTTTCCCGTAAAAACCCTTTTTAAGTTCTGCTAACTTGGTTATATATCCTTTCTTGGAAAGGTCTGTTAATCTCGCTCTAATGGTACTCTCCTGCGTTCTGTCGGATATTTTACCGTTTTGAATTAAGTTTTTCCTAATCTCACAACTCGTAAATTTTTCCGTTGAATGTTCCTGCATAAACTCAAAAATCTTTTGTGCCTGTGTTTGTGCCTGTTGCTGTCCGTCTTTCAGGTCTCCCCCTGTTAGGTGGATAGTATTATAAAAATTTACTTTTTCCATTCTCCCATGTGTTTTAGATGTTCTACAAATTGAGTTTGTAACATCGGACGAACGGGGCGTTCCACTCTCAAATTATTAAAACGTACATGGTCATCTCCTTGTAATCGTCCGACAAAACGATAATTACCTCACTTTTTTTCTTATCGTCCAACGCTGAACGAAATACGCTGGGAAAGGTGGTTTTCTCTAATCCTAAATGAAAAGTACATTTTCCGTTTATAGTTCTCCCTCGGAGTAAGTACTCACTTCTGATTTTTATTTTGGGGTCTTGGGTTTCTTCTATTTTCAAATCAGTGGGTACTTTTTTAAAGTCCCTAATCATCGGTTCTTTTCCGTACCGTTGCGACTGTTCACTCAAAGTAAAGGCAATACGGTAGTAGGCAACGGTTTTTCCGTTGTACTGAAATTCTCGTTTCATGTTACTGTTTTTTGTTTTTAAGTAACTCAATGATAATGAGTTACGGGTTTGTACAATCGTAAAAGTTTATACCCGTACCGCTCTATACGGTGCGTATTTTAGTCAAGGCATTTTTAATGTCTGCATCTGAATATAGTACACGACCTCCTAAACGATTGGCGGATATTTCCCCCGTTTTGGTTTTGTCGTGGAGGGTACTCAATGCAATACCTAAAATTTTGGCGGTTTCCTGTCTTGAATGATAACGAAGTTCAGGCGTGGGGGCGTGGATTTTTTGGAGGTACGGGCGGAGGTGGTTGTTAAATAATTCCTCCGCTACGTGGGCGACAAACTCAGTAGGAGTTGTGCTGTGTTGGATAATGGTTTGTGTTTGCATCTTTGAATATCACGGGGGATATGTTCCCGTTTTTGATAATGCAAAACAAATAAATTTGGAGAGTATAGAACTATCTCATTACTGTCTTGTTACTGTCTCGAAAATCAAAAAAGTAGTACTATGACTTATTTGAGCGGTTTTTACTTTCGTATAATTTTATATCAATACTTTTTTTATTGTAGTCAGAAAGTGAGTTTTTATTTTCATTCAGACAGTTGGCTAAGTATTGAGGAGTGGTATTTATATCAAAAATATTCAATAACATTTTTGCAGAACTACTAAAATTAAGGTCGCCATTTCGTTTTGGTAAATCAATGTATTGTTTCTCAAATAATTCAGAAATTATATGTCCAAATGTCGCTGGGTCGCATAAAACCTTTATTTTTTCAGTCTTATTATTTGCTATGGGTTGTTGAGGTTTGGGTGTTGCAATAGGCTCTAAACCTAACTTTGAGCGGTCTAAATTATATTCTATCACTTTTTCTGTTTTCCATTCATCAAAATACTTTTGTTTTGTTAGATTTTGACTACTTTCATCATTCCAAACTTTATCTATTATTCTATCGCAATGATTAATAAAATCGTAAACACTACCCTCGTATGATTTAAAATGATACTCAAAAAAGTGATAAATTCTATTCTTGTCTAATGAAGTAAAGTCTTTATTGGAAATAAATGGATTTTCCCAATCAGGTTTAACATTTTTTAGGTATTCTTTTACTAATATATCAAGTTGTTCACTATCAGGATAATATCCATATTTCTCATAATCGTATATCGACATTTCAGAAACCCACTGTTCAAAACGCATCCCCTTTTTCCCCAAATCATATCCAAAATCATATTCATCCAAATCATATTCAACATCAAGTTCTTTTAAGTCATATTGAACTGAAAAACATTCTATTGCAAAAGGTGAAAAATTATTATATTTGAAGTCAGCATTACGTTCTATTTTAGTGTAGTAAAATTCTAAAACCCATGTAAAAGTTTCATCTTCAAAATATTTTAATTCAGAGTTAGGGAAATGAATAATTTTAAAATCAGTATTCAATTTAGGTTTTTTATGTTCATCTCCATAAATATAAACTGGGATACGGTTTAAAGAATTTTCATATTCTCTATACACATACGCTAAGTTATTATAAACCCAAAATACTGGGGTATTAGTCTGTCTTAAATCTACTAATGGATAACTTTTCATTTTTAAATCGAACACTTTTAGTTAAAAAACATTTACACAACCTCCATACGTAACTGTTTACCCAAACCTAATTCTACAATCTTGTGGAGGGTTTCTACTTGAATATCAGATTTACCGTTTTCAATCCGTGAAATATAATTACGGGTCGTTCCTGCGTTAATGGCTACGTCTGTTTGGGTTAGTCCTGCCTTTTCCCGTGCCTGTTTTAGCATTGTTCCTATGGGCAAGGGTTCAATATTGCGTACAAACGTACTTTCTTGGTACAATACGTCAGGGTCTAAATCAGTAGGGGCGGTTTGCGTTCGTCCGCCAAACGTAAACGTTACGGGGTGATTAGTCCATGCTAAGGTTCTTGTATCTGATACGGTTACACCTTTGAAGACTTCCCATTTGGATAAACCCAACAAATGAGCGTTTTCAGTTTCTACCCAACGCTCAAAGTTTTTGGTAAAATCATTTACCCTCACTTCCCCCGTAGTCCATAAGGTTGTAATCTTAAAGGGTTCTACATTAAGTATTTGCGTTATTCTTGGCAATCTGTTCATGGTCTTGTTTGTGGGTTGTACTGATAAAATAATGCTAACATTTCAGTTTGATTTTTCTTTACGATTGCTAAAACCTTTTTGAGCTGTTTTGTGGGAAACTCCCCCCTGTAAACGGTTAATTCCCTAATATCAATCAAAACCTCATACTCTCCGTACATAGCGTGAACATGGGGCGGTAAATGGTCGTCAAAGTATATGTAAATCTTAATTCCGTCAAATAGTATGAATAAAGGCATGATGTTTTTTGTTGTATCAAATATAATAAATGTTATCTAATTAGATACCTTTTAATGGGCAATTTTCAAAATATTATTGGGCTGTTGTTCTTCTTTCTTATTCCAAAATGCACGAATTTTATTAGCGTGTTCACGAGGTGTAACTTTGATATAACCCAAAAATTCACGCTCCGACCTGTGTCCACTAATCGCCATAATTGAAATGCTGTCCATACCTGCCAAATAGTTATTGGTACAAAATGAACGCCTTGCGGTGTGGGTAGTCATTAGTTCATACTTAGGTTTTGTTTTCGTAACCCGTAACCCTCCTTTTGTCAAAGTCTTACTTTCCTGACTATCCAAACCCACTAATTTCCCAATTTCTTTCAAGTAGTCATTCATTTTTTGATTAGATAGCGTTTTAGGTAAATCCCCTTTGTATTTATCCATTATCCTCCGCACCGTGGGGAGAATAGGAATGGAAACATCATTCCCCGTTTTCTTCATTCTTACCTCTATAAACTCCCCGTGTTCGTCCGTCTCTATTCTTTCGGGGCGTATTTGTTTGAGGTCGGAAAAACGAACACCCGTCCAACACGCAATTAAGAATAAGTCACGTACACGGTCTAATTTTGGTATATGTGATAAATCTATCTCCTCAATGTCTTTCAAGTCCTGTAAGGTCAAATAAATAGCGTCTGTCTCTTCTTTGATAACCTTAAACCGTTTCTTTTTAAAATCCATGAATGTATTAACATCGTGTTCGGTGGCATTATTCAAAACGGACTTTAAATTTTTGATTCTCGAACCTATCGTATTGACTGCCAATTTTTTATCCTCATTTAAAAACTTCTGAAAGTCAAGATAAAATTCCAAGTCGAATTGGTTAAAGTCGAGTTTCTTGTACTTTTTATTTTTTTGTGAAAATTCAATCAAAGAATTTTTGAGCGAAATATATCCCTTTATTGTATTGTAAGTAAATGGTTTTCCTGACCTTTCTACGATTCGGGTCGGTGCGTCTTTAATGAACTTATCAAGGTATTCAAAGAAAGTCAAAGGTTTAGCCGTGGGTTTGGGTGCGTTTGAGTTACTCCATAAATCTTTGAGCGTTTCGGACGTTGGAAATTTTCCCTCATTATCATTCTGATAAGTTCTAAGAATATCTTTAACTTTATTCTCTAAATTATCGAGACGGGTTCTAAATTCGGGATGTGTCGGGAATTTTTTAGTTTGTCGTGGGCGTTGGTCGGTATCATTCCAAAATTGAGGGTCGATACTTTCACCCGTGGCAAGTTTCACCCGTTCCTTGTTGTAAGATACTGTTAAAATGATGGGCGTTGCGGAGGTAGCATTTTTAACACGGAGGTAAAAATTAATCTTAGCCATTATCTGTTTTTTTAAGTTGTTAATCGAACAAAACAAAGATAATGTTTATTTTTTTCGGGGGACACTACGGGGGACACTTTTTTCAAACTATATGCTATTTTATCAGTTTTTATCGAATTATCAAAAAATGTAAATCATTGATAATCAGTAAGTTTAGATATTTTATGATAATATGTAAAACGTTGTTATGTAGTCCTGCCGAGGCTACAATCATAAACGCCTAAGCTGTTGTAAATCAATAGTTTAGGCGTTTTTAACTTTTGGATATGCCAACCAACTCTTTGCCCGAAAACTTACATTCAGATTTTGAAACAAAACTCAAAAAAATCATTCAGATTTTTGAGGAAGACAAAACCCTATTCTTTACAGTGGGATATTTAATACTGAATGTCATTGGTGTAACTTTTAGTGGAGTGTATTTCTATTACTTTAACATCAATATTTTAGAGTATTCACAAATTAGTGACTTTGTGGTCATCGCTTTCAAAGACCCATTTTATATCATTTTCTTTTTACTTACTGTTTTTATTATCTTTTTATTATACTTGTGGGATAAATGGATACTGAAAAAATTTCCTAAATTTTGGCTATTCTTCAAGAAAAAAAGCTTTTTTATCAAACAAAATGCTAATACGCTTTTGGTGAGTTATATCCTTGTATTATTGTTATATACCATAGAGGCTGCCATGTTTTACGGTGAACGAAAAGCCAAAACTATTAAAGAAGGACATGGAGTTCGTGTAAAGATACATTTAACAACTGGAGCAGAGCCAACCTTAAAAGATAGTCTGCCCACATTTATTGGTACAACCAGTAATTTTTTATTTGTGTATGACCACCAAAAAAAAGCTACTGAAATAATCCCTTTCAATAGTATCAGAAAACTTACATTTCAAGATAAAAACATTGCCAATGTTATTGCTAAAACAAGCCCTCCTCCAGCTCAAAAATCCAGATAGGGCAATCTTGATGGCTCGGTATTTCAAAACGGGTAAAGGCGAATACGCCGAAGGAGATATTTTTATCGGTTTATCAAATCCACAGGTACATGAATTAGTAAAAACTTATTGGAAGAGTATAAAAGATGCTGAAATTCAGGAGCTTATTGATGACCAAATCCATGAACTCCGTTTGGCAGGTTTGTTGGTATTGGTAGCTCAATTTGCCAAAGCCTCATCGTCACGACAACAAGAAATAGTAGCGTTTTATTTAAAAAACGTTCAGCAAATTAATAATTGGGACTTGGTGGATTCTTCTTGTTACAAGATTTTAGGTAAATTTTTACTGGATAAAGACCGTCAAATTCTATACGATTTAGCGGCAAGTGGACATCTTTGGTCAGAGAGAATTGCGGTAGTTTCCACGCTTGCTTTTATAAAAAATGGTCAATTTTCGGATATTTTTCAACTTGCAGAAAGATTCATTTCACATCCCCACGACCTCATGCACAAAGCCTGTGGCTGGATGCTTAGAGAGGTAGGAAAGAAAGATGAATTAGCTTTAGACGAATTCTTGAATGAGCATTACGCTAAAATGCCAAGAACGATGCTACGCTACGCCATTGAAAAAATGGATGAAAACAAGCGGCTGGGATATTTGAGACAGTGAGCAGTTATCAGTAAACAGTGAAAAATAGCTTTTAAGGAACTTGTTTGATAAAAACGAACTCATTTTAACTGATAAGCGGAACGCCGCCTGCTGTAATTGTTTACTGATAACTGCTCATTGTTTACTGATAACTGAAATTATCCAATCGCCATTTTTACTAAGTCAGCGGTATTTTTAGCTTTGGTTTTTTTCATCATATTGGCACGATGATTATCTACCGTTCGGATGCTCAAAAATAGTTTATCCGCAATTTCACGACTGTTATAGCCTTGCACAATCATCCCCAAAATTTGCTTTTCCTTAGGCGTGATTTTCTGAAAGATGGGTCGGTTTTTATCTTCTTGTACTTCGGGCGTTGTTTTAGCCAAAAGCTCATCAATAATTACTTCTGAGATTTCGGGTGGAAAATATTTTCTACCTTCCGAAACAACTTTGATGGCTCGCATCAGTTCTTCCTTACCAGTATCTTTCAGTAAATAACCATTGGCTCCGTTTTCCACCGAACTAACAATGTATTCACGGTTATTGTGCATTGAAAAGATAAGAATCTTAACATCTGGATATTCTGATGAGATGATTTTTGCGGCTTCAATACCGTTCATTTTGGGCATGGTAAGGTCTAAAATAACGACATTGGGGAGCAGTTCGCCTACTTTTTCAATGGCATCAAAACCATCGGAAGCCTCGCCGATAACTTTCATCGTTTCTTCGTCCTCCAAAAGCATTTTCATGCCTTTTCTTACCACGTCGTGGTCGTCTGCTAATAAAATGGTTATTGGATTCATAGTGTTGTTGATTTTTAATTGGGTATTTCTACTTTTATGGTAGTGCCTTTACCAATTTTTGATTGAATCTTGAATGTGCCGTCTAATAATTC
>JALONS010000248.1 GCA_025454855.1 Arcicella sp. | reverse complement strand
GTTTTAAACTCATACTGTAGTCTCGCTGACTACGCTTGACATAATTAAAATATTCTTCCATAACGATACTTTTTTGTATCGCTATTTCAGGACAAGACACATTTTACTAAAAAAGAGACGATACCCAAGTAACGTCTCTTTTTTTAATCCGAAATCGCAAATCCATTAATATTCCCAAAGGTTATGTTCCATTTCCATCAGTTTGTACTCTAACTGCTGAGACATCAATAAACCTTGTTTTGAACCTCCGTAAATGGTGTCTAAATCATCATCTTTAGAGTTGCCTTTTTTCACTAAACGTGCATGATGCAAGCGTAAATCAAAGGCATCTGCCATATTTTTGTGCTGTGCTTCATTTTGCTCGTTGTAATAAACACAGTTCGGATTACTACGGAACAGTTTATCTAAATCCTTATATTTGAAAGATGCTACGTTCTTATCAAAACCTGCTGTTGTTTTATTAGCAGGAATAATCATTGTAATAGACTGAATATCATAGTACAACCGTGAGCGTTGCTTATCAAAAATAGCATCCTCTCTGATTTCTAAAACGGATAATTCTTTGGGGAAATAGTATTCTCCACTCGTTGAAGCTGGTTTAGGCGTATTAAATTCGTCATTTGAACCACCCGCTGCTGGAGTTTTTGGTTTTGGGTCTCCCCAACCGTCATCGGCGGCAGCACCTCCCGAACTTTCAGTGCCAAAACCTGCTGCTTTTTCCGCATCAGATAAAGCATTATCACCAATAGAATTTTCCATCACTAAATTTTTCATAAAGTCTTCTTTAGAAATTTTAGTTTTCAACGAATCATTCTTGTATGGTTGTAATACACCACTCTGTACCCATTCAATCAGGTATTTAGTGATTTCATTACCTTTCGAGAAGAACGGTTGGTTTTGTTTTTCGTTCAAATCCATGCGTCTCCACAAGCGTTGTTTCCACATAATGTTCGATTCGTCTATTGGACGAACAGAATCTGGATTTTTACCTTTATTGTCTTTTTCTTGGGCGGATACCCACGTGCAAGTTGTCATTGACAAAAGAGCAATACCTGCGATTTTACTTAGATTCTTCATAAAATGATGGACTGATAAGTTTAACAATTAATTGATTTTCAAATACTTGTAAACTCATTTTTTCATATTTTGAATAACGTTTTTGTTTAGTATTTAGTATCAAGTACTAAGTATTAAGTTCGTACAAAATGAATTACAAAATCAAATACTCATCATACTTGGCACTCAATACTTAATACTCTGCTAATTCAATGGAATATTCTTAACAATACTAACAGGAATATTTTCAATCGTTCCACGGAAGTTCTTTCTCTGTACACCTTTCACTTCAATGTAATAACGGTCACCAGCTTGGGCACTCTGAGCTAAAGTGCTAATACTACCACCACCTGAAAGTGTCATATCCGCTACTCTCTTCTGACCTCTCGCTAAGGCTATATATACCTCTGATACTCGGTAATTGGCATCATCAGGGTTCGTAGCTTTGAATGATTCTTCCGCAATCGCACGGGCATCGATACTTCTCAAACCAGAGGCAAGTGCTCCACGTTTTTCATCTAATTCACCTCCATTACCAAAAATTTTCACTTCTGGTTTAGGTATTCTACGAACTCTGAATTTCTCTACGCCTAATAAAATTCCGCCGTTATTAATATTCAATTCCACTGAGGCAGAGCTTGGAACAACCGTGATTTTACCTGCACCACCGCCTGCAATGACATCTGCACCGTTAGCTGTAATATTTGGTTGCCATAAAGCTCCTAAACCGGGACTAACAATACTTAACTTATTGGCACAACCCAAATACAAAGGAGGTAAACTACCTGCTTCAATGTTATAAGTAGGTTTTAATACAAAATATTCTTGGTCGATAGTACGAGTTTCAGCACCATTTGGTCCATTAAATGAAATAGTAGCAGTGTAAGTTTTTCTTGAAAGCCCTCGACCGTCGTACTGACCACCCTGTGCTTTGAACTTGATTTGTCCTTTACCGTCTTTCACTGGTACTGATGAACCATTAAAGCTCATCCGTGGCGTAATTCCCGACGAGTAAGCAGCGATAAACATTTCGGCTTCGTAGTCCATACCAGCTACTACAGTATTAGACTTAGCTGAAACCATTGCTAAAATCTTATCGAATTTGATGTCTTTCAAACCAATTTTTTGAGCTAAAGCACTCAAAATAGTACTTTCATGACGACGAACTTCTGATTGTTTCTGACTCAAAGTTGCCAATGCCGCTGGAACAGGTGTTTCAGCAAAATTTAGTTCGGCGAAATCCTTATTTTTATTGTTAGCGTCTTTTGCTACGGCAGGGTCTTCACTTCCAGACATAGCCAAAGGCTCAATTTTCAACTTGCTATCACCACTGTATTTAGAGATTTTCGTAACATAATCATCTAATTTGGTTTTTAAACCATAAGCTAATCCCTGTTTGTTACCACCAATCATCAACTCATGTACCTTTTCGGTTTCTTTCATTCCTACTAAAGCACCTGTCTCTTTGTCATAACCTCCTGTTTTTTCGATAATCTGAGACTTGAGATTGTCTAACTCAGCGACCATTGCGTCGGCTAATTTGTGAACCTCTTGGGCTTGAGCAATATATTGAGCATCATTCGCTTTGTTTGCTGAACGCTCCAATAAATCTTTCATACCCTCAATAGTGGCGATATTTTTCTGTACGGCTGAATTATTTGCCGTTTCTAAGCTATTGTTTAATAGTACAAATTTCTGTAAAAGTGCATCGCTGACCTGCAAAGCAAGTAGGGCTGTTAGCACCAAATACATCATCCCAATCATCTTCTGACGGGGCGTTTCTTTCATTCCTGCCATGTTATTATGTGCTTATAGGATTTTGTTTTAGTTTAAGTTTTATTTACAAGTATTAAGTACCAAGTATTATGTATTAAGAAAATGCTAAACGAAACTTAGGACTTAATACTTTGTACTTAATACTCTTTGCTAATTACCCCTTCATTGCCGTCAACATACTTCCGTAAACATTGTTTAAAGAAGTTAAGTTGGTTGTCAATTTAGCTAATTCTTGCTTAAACTGTTGTGTATCCTTACTGGCATCAGACATATTTTCCATCGCAGTAGTTAAATTACCGTAGAAAGCATTCATTGCTTTTAGGTGCTTATTTGTATCTTGTAATTCTAACTCGTACACAGCATTTAATGCTCCCATATTTTGAGTAACTTTCTGGAACTGAACACGATATTCTTTAGCATCTTGTGAAGCATTTGCCATATCTGCCATTGCGTTCATGGTTACACCGTAGGCTTTGTTCATTTCGGTCATTGAGCTTGAAGCCGACTTTACATTTTTAGCATAATCATTAGTAGCAACAGTGGCATCCGTAATATCACCAATTTTTGAAACGGTATCGGTTAATGATTTCATTCCTTTACCCAAATTATCAAAAATATCAGGCGTAACTTTTGCATTAGCCAGCATCTCGTCCATTTTAGCTGTTAAACCCGTGCCTGAACTTGGAGCAATACTTCTTTTAGGTAACTCACCCGTGAAATCTTTTGATAATTCAGGATAAACTCTTTCCCACTCGTAAGTTTTTTCTTGTTTTGCGGTTAAATATAGAACTCCAAACAAAATAAAGATAGCGGCTTCGGTAAACATACCTACCATCAACATTTGGTTTGCACCTTCCCAGTGTAAGATTTTAAATAAGGCTCCAACGATAACTA
The DNA here is from genome assembly GCA_025454855.1 of Arcicella sp. Taxonomy (GTDB): domain Bacteria; phylum Bacteroidota; class Bacteroidia; order Cytophagales; family Spirosomataceae; genus Arcicella. The sequence goes on along the minus strand of JALONS010000248.1, from coordinate 7,725 downwards.
CTGCTGCACCAAAACTGGCGATTACGTTAATAATTCTTTCCATTGTGATTTAAAAGATAAATTTATTTTTAAGACTAATACCTGATTTTTTACTGATGATTGAGTGATAGAATTAGTGAATGATAGAATATTTCACAAATTAAAATTATATTTTTTATTCACTCATTCATTCTATCATTGTTTCAAAACTAAGCGAGGGAACTTTGTCGTATATCACGATTGAATTCCCTCGCTTGTGTTATTGCTAAATGTGTTCTCAATTGTACTTGAAATTAACACATTCTCAAATTTTCAAATTAACTACTTGAATTCTTTACCTGATGAACGACCCAAGTGGTTCATTGCACATCTGAACCCAATATATGAGCGTTTTTTATTTTCGTATTCATAAGACCTTGCCCCTGTTTCTAAATAGAAAGCTACGTCTTTCCACGAACCACCACGAATTACTTTACGAGGTTCTTCTTTGTCATCATTGATAGTGTTTAAGTCCCATGTAATGGCTACCGAATTGTCAGCGTAAGCATCTAAACACCATTCGGCTACGTTTCCTGCCATGTTGTACAAACCGTAGTCATTAGGGTTAAATTGATTTGCTGGTGCAGTGTAAGCGTACCCGTCAGCGTCATAGTTACCTCTGTGAGGTTTGAAATTAGCTAACAAACAACCTTTACCATTAGCTACGTAAGGGTTCCCCCAAGGATATTTTGCGGATGCTTTACCACCACGAGCTGCCCATTCCCATTCAGCTTCTGAAGGTAAACGGAATCTTGGAGAGATATACATTCCTTCTGAAGTACGGTAATCATTGTAGGCTTTGGTTCTCCAGTCGCAGAAATATCTTGCGGCTGTCCAACTTACCCCTACCACTGGATACATATCAAACGCTGGGCTTGAAAAATAGTATTCTGTCATGGGGTCTCCATTATGGTAAGTAAAGTCTTTACTCCAAACAGTAGTGTCAGGATAATATTCGGCTAAGATTTTCTCTTCTCCTAACACCGAGATTGAATCCGTCATCATTACGTTAGTAAACTGACGATATTCATTATTGGTAATTTCGGTATCATCCATGTAAAATTGAGCAACGGTTACTCGCTTGTTGAAACTTACTGATGATGCCGTTACGTCTTCATCGGCTTGTCCCATCATGTAAGAACCAGACGGAATCAACACCATTCCGAGTGGCGTAGTTTGTTTCCAACCTTTACGAGCAGTAGCACCAATTTCTCCATTAATCATCCCCACATCCTCTTTTTTACTACTTCGAGAATTTTTACTGCCTTTACCTTTAGCTACTTCACCTTTACCTTTTGTAGAGCTTCTACCGCTGCTTTTCCCTTTAGAACTGGCCGTTTTTCCTCCTTTTGATTTGCTTCCGCCCGAGGAGCTACAACTTTCCAAGAATAGCACAGGAATAACCACTAAAAGTAGTAAAATAGATTTCCTGAAAATTCCACTGTAATTCATAGTGTTATAAACTTTTTTGAATGATACCTGTAAAATATAGGTAGTTTTTTCTCAAATGTGATACTTTATTAAATTTTCGCCTTGCTTAAATTAAAATCTAATACAATTCTAATGTGTTAAATTTTCTTAAAAACGAGTTCTATTTTTTTTTAGTATAAAATCAGAACAACAAAGTTAAAATATTTTTTTGTGTTGTCTATCAATGATTTAGTGTTTTTCACACTATTTGATTTAATGTCTAAATCTTGGAGTACGCACAGGCGTTTTCTTTCCTGCTAAAAGCCGAGGGGCGGGTATGGCATAACTAAGCAAGATTTCGTGCGATAAGGGGGCTTTGGCGGTTGCTCCTACGGTGGTCAGGTCAAGTGAATAACCCAATCTTAATGCGTTGTCTTTTAACATCGAAATCCCTGCAATAATAATGCCAGCATCATTTAAACGATACGAACCTCCAACCCAATATTTGTCATCGTAAGTAAATATAGCACCCCCTTCTAATACGCTGGTAACAAAATCGGTTTTCCACAATGCCATTGGACTTACCTTGATGAGGTCAGTTAAATAATAATCATAACTGGCATTGAGATTTAGTACTTGTTTAATTTTGTACTGCCCTGATTGGTCTGACCCGAAACTATAACTGGGTGAATTAATATGATTTAAACTGGCTCCAATTTGATAATTAGCGGTTTTGTACAATGCCCCTACCGAAAAATCTGTCTTGGTTTGATTCACACTACCCGAAAGGGCATCCACGATGGGGTCACCTGTTTCACGGGGTCTGAATTTAGAATCAAATGATTTAGTATGAATACCTCCTTTTGCTCCGATAGACAGCACCGCTCCACCCGAAAGACCAATCTGGTATGAATACGAAAGCAATAAATTTTGATACCCTGCTCCCGATGGTGTTTTGTCATTCACAAATTGTATGCCGATTCCGCTATGTAAACCATTGAGAGGCATTGAAGCCGTAAATATTTGAGTACCCAATGAGCCACTTCCATCAAAAGTAGTTTGATAATTCGACCATTGATTACGATAATGCAATTGAAATCTGGTAACTCCGTCTAAACCAGCCGCAGCTGGGTTAATGTACAGAGGGTTAAACATATACTGACTCAGCTGGGCATAGAAAACGAATACACTCAGAAAAATATATAGTAAATTCTTTTGCATAATGATTCAGTGAAGAGCGGAATTAATACCTTACAATTCAAAACTAATAAACATTTCTAATATACGCTAAAAAATGATGATTTGCTTATTATAAACGTGAAATGCTCGTGGTTTGTTGTAAGTATATAGAAAAACGATGGACAGTTATAAAAATTTGAATATTTTGAACCCGTAAATCAGGAGTACAGAGAAGATAATATTATTGATTGAAACAATTTTATCGTTGCAAAGTCTTTCATCTTCTTAAAATAAGCAATAATTTCAAGCAACGTATATACTGAAATGCCATAAGCAATCACAAAATATTTATGAAAAAATACAAGGAAACCATTATTTACAGTGTCGGTTTGGCACTATTGATGTTCCTACTAAAATGGATTGAACTACGCTTCATTATTTTTAATCATTCTTTCGAAATCTACGTCGGACTCATCGCACTTATTTTCACTTCGTTAGGTATTTGGCTGGCTCTAAAATTATCAAAACCTAAAATTGAAACCTTGGTTCTTGAAAAAGAGGTTTACTTGACACCAAGCAGTGATTTTACTCTCAATACTTCCCTCATTACCCAACTCGAACTCAGTAAGCGTGAGTTAGAAATCCTCAGTTTAATGGCAAAAGGACACAGTAATGAAGAAATTGCTTCTCACATTTGCGTGTCTCTCAGTACCGTAAAAACACACAATCAAAATCTTTTTACAAAACTAAATGTGAAAAGACGAACCCAAGCAATTGAAAAAGCCCGTCGCTTAAATATAATTTCTTAAACATAGCGAACCACCTAAAACTGATACAATTTGTTAAAAATCAACACTTTAACCTTCATCAACTATCTCATACTTTAGTATGAAAATATGAGTTAGCGTAATAAATAGCCAAAAGTATGAGTCCTGAAAATCTGATAATACCCACATTTGCATCAAGATTAACAAGACTGTTGATTCCTCCGCTTTCGGTAATTATCTATCAATTTTGAAACTCTTTGCATTTTACGATAGTGACCATCCGAGATTCGGTTAATCAACCGTTACTAAAAAATAAAACAATGAACAAAAACATTATCATTTATGGACTCATTGCGGGTATTGTGGTTTCAATACCTATGCTATTTACGGCTAATAGTACCATCAACTCAGCGGGTAGCGTTGATTTTGATACAGGCATGGTTATTGGCTATGCTTCTATGTTATTGGCATTTTCATTGGTATTTGTAGGTATTCGCAACTACAGGAATAACTACAATAATGGAGAAATTAGCTTTGGGAAGGCTTTCAAAATTGGAATGATGATTGTACTGATTGCCACTACGTTATATGTGTTGGCTTGGCTCATTGATTATTACTATTTTATTCCTGATTTTGCTGAAAAATATGCTGCACACACCATTGAGCGTTTGAAAGCAAGCGGGGCAAGCCACGTAGAAATAGCCAAACAAACAAAAGAAATGGCTGATTTTGCTACCATGTACAAAAATCCATTTTTCAATGCAATGATAACTTACTCGGAGATTTTACCCGTTGGGCTGGTTGTCACCCTGATAAGTGCCTTCATCTTAAAAACAAAATCGATTATCAAATGAAAAAAGTAACAGGTATTGGTGGCATCTTTTTTAAATGCAAAGACCCCAACAAAGTAAAGGAATGGTACCAAACGCATTTGGGAATAGAGAACAGCCCGTATGGTGCAAATTTTGAGTGGCGAGATGTAGAAGACCCTACTATAAAAGGCTCTACGCAATGGAGTCCGTTTGGAGATGATACGCAATATTTTCAACCTTCTCAGAAAGACTTTATGATAAATTATAGAGTTGAAAACTTGGAAGCATTAGTAAACGAATTGAAACAAAGTGACGTAGTTATTTTAGATGATATCGAGACTTATGAATATGGTAAATTTATCCATATTCTTGATGGAGAAGGTAATAAAATAGAACTTTGGGAACCCATCAACTGAAATTGAGAAAACAAAAGGAATATTTGCGATAGTGTTTAAAATAAAATGGCTCAATATTCAATTGAGCCATTTTATCATTTTTTACTTCTTCCCGAGAGAATTTATCCAAGCGGCTATTTTTTTAATGTCTCCTTTAGGTACGTGCGACATCGGTGCCATTGGGGTAGAGAAATCGGGCCAATTTTCAGGTTTGGGTTCAATGATGAGTGCCTCAATTTGTTCATTGGTATAATTACGTTTGGCAACTTCCCTGTACGAAGGTCCAACGGCACGCTCATTTACTTTATGACAAGCCAAACAGGTATGTTTTGTCAATAATTTAGTAGCTTCTGCATCCGAGATAATGGCTGATTTTACAGCCGTTGGCGTAACGGTACTCGTTGTTTTTCCTGCTGTTTTGCTCTTATTGGTAGCAGCGGCTACACCCGTTGTAGTTGGCATGGCTTCTTTCATCTGATTATCGGGTGTATTTACATTTGCTCCTGCATCCACACGCTCACGTTCTTCACGAGTTTTGGGCGTAACTAAAGTAATATTAGCTTTTTCGCCTTTCGGAATATTATTCAAAGTATAATAAGCAGAACCGTGCAGTAGTGATAAATCATCATTGGCAGAACGTACACCTTCGGGCTTAATATCATGAATGTAACCTTCTCGCAAATCATCTACTACAAGTCTTACTTTCAACCCATCTTCTGATGCTTTTGCACCACGCACAGCATTATCTTTTCTATTTACGATTGGGCTTCCATACACAGGATGGTATTTATAAACGTAACTTGAAACATCATAATTATTTACATCCTCGGCGGTTTTCTTATTTACGGGCATGGTAAATTCAATCTCAAAACCATCAGGCATGGCTCTTACGGCTTTCATTTCAAAAGGAGTTTTACCCGTAAAAACCAAACGCTCTAAGCCAAAGGCTTCTTTTCCTACCGAACCCCAACCACGATTAGTTCCACCTACGTACATGGCATTGTCACTTCCCCAAGTCATACGTAACACACCCGAACGGAATCCACTCTTAAAATCGAAAGATGCTCCTTGATACTGTCCGTTTACTTTTTCCAAGAATACCCGAGCAATTTTTGACATTCCTTGGTCGCCCACAAAAACTTGTCCTGCGAATGGTCCAAAATTTCCTTGAGTATCATCCGTGATAATCTCAGAGGTTGAAACTCCCAAAACACCATGTGGCAACCAAACGGCTGGAGCCTTAATGCCCATATTAGGATAAGTGGTTTTACCCATCTCATAAATGGTAGTCATGGGTTCATCTTTGAGATATTCAGGCTTTACTTTTGGATTATCTCTGGGGTCCACTTTGGCAGTAATCATTTCCTTACGAACTTTTACGGGTGATTCTGGACGGTCTGCCCAAGCCAAAGAAGCTGGATGCCCCATGAAATCACCTTTTTCAACGTGTGAAATAAACCCAGACCCCATCCAATCACCTTGATTATCACCATAGAAAAACTCGCCGTCAATCATACCAATACCGCACGGAGAACGCATTCCTGCGGCAAAAGGGGTTAGTTTACCATCTTCCGAAATCTTCATCGTCCAACCTCTCCACGGCACAAATGACTTGCCAGCCCACCAGTCAGACGACCCAAAACCCACGTTGCCCGTTACATAAAATGAACCATCAGGAGCAATTTTAGGTCCGAAAGAATACTCGTGATAATGCCCCGAAATAGGTAAAGCACAAACCGTTTCGTAACGCTCGGCTTTGCCATCACCATTTTTATCAACCAATTTGGTTAGTTCTCCCCGTTGGGCTACATAAATATTCCCATCTTTGATGGCAAGCCCCAAAATTTCGTGCAAACCCGAAGCAAATTTGCGGAAATTGGGCGTACCAGAATAAATATTTTCTACGATGTACACGTCTCCCCGACGGGTAGAAACCGCCATATCTCCGTTGGGCATTTTAGCAATTCCGCCTACTTCTAAAACGATTCCCTCGGGAATAGGAATTTTCACAATTTTGTAATAATCGTTTTCGGTAGGCTCACTTTTCTGAGTGAAGGCTACGAGATTCATGCACGTTAGGAGTGTGCAGGTTATGAAGGTTTTGATGTTCATGGTACTTCTGGGAAAGTAGGGTTTGTTCTTTTTTTGAGGGTTTTGGGTAAATGGTGATAGTATCGTGAATTGGTTTTATTTTGTTGATAGTCAAATGTTCATTATCTTATTTTTGCTTTTTTAATTAGTGGTGAAGGTATTTGCCACAGATGCAAGTCACAAACTTGAACCAGTGGCTATCAAACACTTACACCTGACAGTGGACTATTACATTTTTCCTAAAATCCTATCAAGGGCTTCAATTTCAAAACCTTCATTTTTGAAATCTTCGAGGCAATTTTTAATAATTTCGTATTTGAGTCTCTCATCATAAAACATCTCATTTACTGATTCTAAAAAGTATTGCTCATACGTTTCAACATTCAGTATTCTAATTAATGACATTTGTAGAATTTTTCTCGCATTTGGAATAAATGCGTCTGAATTTATTAAAATTTGATTTATATATTTGATAGTATCATTGATATCATCATCGCTATCTTTATAATGATAACCCTCAACATACTCTCTCCACATACCATAAATTGTAGACGTATTGCCATAAGGACTTTCATCAATTAATACCGAACATAATTTTCTAAATGTAGTCGAATCTCTACTTTCATATATCTTTTCAAATAGATTTTGATATTCTTCTATATTCTCATCAGCTACTTCTCTAATCTCATAAAGTCTTATGTAAAGTTGATCGTTCATATTGTTTTTTTAGAATACTTCTGGAAATGTATCAATTTTATTGGTATTAAATTTTAGCAAAAAGCTCTCCATCCGTGGCGAGTGTCACACTCGACAATTGGCGGCAACAGTGGACTACTTATTTTATTTTCAATTTCTTGATAATCAGATATTTGCTGTTCGGATTTTACTTTCGCCAGTTGGTCAGTGAAGACACTGACCATAAGTAACAGATTTAAAAAAGGCTGTATCTTCTTGTCTCAATTGATGAAATTTATTCGGATTTAGACAAGGCGGTGCCTTGTCAGGATTTCAAATATCTCAATTGATGAAATTTATTCGGATTTAGACAAGGCG
>JALONS010000247.1 GCA_025454855.1 Arcicella sp. | reverse complement strand
TTTCTTTTAATAGCGGTACTATCCAACATTGTACCATCTAACTTTGTGTAGGTATAATGTAGGGTTACTGTTTCGTTAGCTTTCGGAACTCTCCCCGAAGCATTTGCGGTAGTTACAGCGTAATATAATCCATCCGCTGTTTTGGTAAATGTTACCCCTTTTGATTTACCATAATCCGTAATTTTAGCTAATGTTTCTGCCGATATTTCAGTACTGGGCGTAGCCGTATCTGACACACAAGCATTGATAAAAAAAAGGACTGATACTAATAATAGATAAATAATGTTTTTTTGCATGATTAACAGAATCTTTACTTTGTATTTTACACTATAAATTATTTATTTATCTTTCATAGCCACTATCTCAATATCGAAGATTAATGTGGAATAGGCAGGAATATTACTTCTTGCTGAACCACCATAACCTAAACCTGAAGGGAAAATAAAAGTAGCTTTCTCGCCAAGTCTCATCTTAGGTAAGCCAGCTATCAAGCCTTGAACTAAATTATTAGAGCCTCCTACCGTATAATTTAGCGAGTCTGTTCGGCTAACATTGCTATCAAATGCAAAGCCGTTCATTAGCTTCCCTGTATATTTCAGTTTAGCAACTTTCCCAGCAATTAAGTCAGCAGCTCCGTCTTTAGTTCGGATGTATCTTACGTAATTGGTAAAACCTGTTGTGGTGCTTACTGCCGATATTTTCTCTGTAACTACCAATCTATTCTTTGCCACATAATCATCAATGGTTTGTTCTTCACCATAAGTTTTGAGGAACGAAATATCACAGCGAATCGGGGAGTTAGCTGGCAGATTAGGAAATGCTTGTGCATCACCTGCTAATTCTGATGGTATGATAAAAGTGGCTTGCTCCCCTTCTTTAATCAACGACAAAAACTTCAAAAATAAATTTGTATTGCCTCCATTATTAAAGAATGTAAATGGTTGATTTTTTAGTACCGATGAGCTATCTATTTTAAAATCATCTAATCTTGAAATAACGTAATGCAACCGTACTGTATCTCCCAAAGCTATTTGTCTTCCCGTAGGGTTTGATTTTGTGATGGTATAATAGATTCCATTAGTAGCTTTTTGCATGGTTAATTTTTTGCTACTGATGTATTGTTGAATTTTGGTTTCATTCTGTTGCGTAATTAAATCATCCTCTAATACCACCTTTGAAAGACAAGCACTCAATGAACTAATAATCGCTATTCCCAATAAAATTTGTAATAATCTAATTTTCATTTGTTTATCTCAATTAATTGAGAATTGATATTCATTTTTAAATAAAACGCAAAATAACAAAAATGATTGCGATTAATGGCGTTAAAAAAGGTTAAATTACTCAACCCGTAGTAACGTTGGCTACAAAGTCTAAAATTAATCCAGTCTATTTTTGAAAACACTACCCGCAACGTCTAAAATTAGTCCAATACAAACAAGGCTATGTTTGAAAACACTACCCGCAACGTCTTAAAATAAATTAAACCTAATATGGATAATTTAATCTCTTAGACGTTGCTCGGTACGAATAATTTACCTTTTAGACGTTGCAGGCAACGTCTCTACTTTTGTTGTCCTTTTTTGAAATCTAATAATTCTACTTCAAATACTAATGGCGTATTACCCGGAATTGGGCCTCCACCTTGTTCTCCGTAACCAATAGCTGGTGGAATTAAAAATGTAGCCTTTCCACCCTTTTTCATTAACATCAAGGCTTCATTAAAACCTGGAATCATACCACCAATAGGCATATCTACGCCTTTATTTTGGTCAAAGATTTTACCATCCAAGAATTTACCCACGTAGTTACACTTGCAAACGTCTCCGTTTTTGGGGCTATCGCCCGCTCCTTCGGTGGCTACTGAATACTGTAAACCTGAAGCAGTAGTTTTGAATGTTAAACCTGATTTTTTAACAAAATCTGCCATCAACTTTGGTAACTGGGTCTTACGAGCTTCTGCTTCTACTTTTGCTTTTGCCTGTTCGGCAGCCATATCTTTTTCAAATTCTGTTTTTGACTGCACTTTCACAATTTTAACAGAATATTTAATGTCTGTCCCTTTTTTCAAGAAAGGGGGTAACTGTCCACCCGTCTTAGCGATTGAATCAACGGGTACATAAATAGTAGCACTATCTCCTACCGATAACAATCTCAAACCATCTTGTAAAGAACCTTTGAAACCTGCTTGTCCTGCGGGTTGAATCATGTCACGAGCAGGCTTTGCTAAATCTATCGACTCCTGCAATAAGGAATCAGAACTTGTTTTAATCTTAATCAAGAAAGAAACGATGTCGCCTTCTTTCAACTTTTTTGCTTTGTCGTCGTGACTATGAATTTGGATTTTAACTCCTTCTTTCACTTCAACACGATTTTTGTTACAGCCTACCATTACACTGGCAGCAAGTATTACTACACTCAGTTTTTTTAACATTTTTTTGATTTTAAAAGGGGTAAAGGAACAAAATGAAAGAGGAATAAAGGAACACAGTTAATGCTATGTTTACTTCTTCTATTTTTTACTCAATTACCTATTAACATGATTATTGATTGACTTTTATTGAATTTCTTAAAACGATTTTACCCTTTTATTTACTATTTTTACTTCTTTCTCAACAACTCACTAATTCTTTTGTCTTTCTCATCTCTTGCTGCTTTTTATTAACTTTTCACAGCCAAGAGTGCCTCTTGATATTCAGGCAAAATATCTAATAATTTTTGCACTGTTGCTTCCAAACCTATGCCCATAGTTTTACCTCCTGCTGCATTTTTATGTCCTCCTCCATTGAAATGTTTTGAGGCTATCTGATTAACCGCAAATTCTTCTACCGAACGGAAGGACATTTTGATGGCTTCGGGTCTATCCACAATGATTACTGACATCACGATGCCTTCAATCTGTAAACCATAATTAACAACTCCTTCGGTATCGCCCGTTTGTGAATTGAACTGTTTTAATTCTTCGGCAGTAACGGTAAAATAAGCTACTCGGTACGCTGGCAATATCACCAATTTTTCAGAAAGCACATAACCCAAGAACTTCATACGTTCCACCGTTGAACTATCGTATATTCTACGATGAATCAAGTTGGTATTCACGCCCAACTCCATAATATCAGCGGCAATTCTGTGTACTTCGGGTGTGGTACTCGGATGCCTAAAAGACCCCGTATCTGTCATAATTCCTGCGTAGAGGCATTCACAAATGGGAACATCCAAGAACGCTTTATCTCCCAATAATTCTATTAGCTGAAATATTAATTGAGCCGTTGCGGCAGCTTTGGTATCATGATATACAAACTCCGCAAAATCCTCGGGGAAGGTATGGTGGTCTATCATCACTTTGATTGCTTTAGCTTGACGTACTGGCTCTGCCATTGCTTCTACACGGGCTAACACCGAAAAATCAAGGCAAAAAATGATGTCAGCGTTGGCAATTAGATGATTAGATTTTCTCCGAATTTTGTAATCTTCATAATTAATTACTTCTTCATTCCCTGCCATCCAAGCAATAAATTTTGGATAATCTGATGGAGTAATGACCGTAACTTTATGACCTTTCTTTTTGAGATAACCAGCCAAACCCAACGACGACCCCAAAGCATCCGCATCGGGTTTAAAATGGGTGGTAATCACTATGTTTCGAGGTGTGTTGATTAACTCACGAAAGGATTCCAGATTTTGCATTTATATTGAAAGCGACGGTTTTTGTGTTAATAACTCTATTATTTTTTGAAAGATTTAATTTGCCAGATAATACTCCTGAGCAAGTACACTTTCTAAAACTAATTTTGATAACCACATTTGTACCCTAAAACCAAATAGTGAATGACAAAGTTAGCGAGAAATCTCCATAAAAAAGACGGTAGGGTTTCTAAAACAATTTTGGTTATGTAATTTTGTGAAAAATTACACGTTACAAATCTAAAAGACCAATTCATGGCAACTAACAGAACATTCACGATGATTAAACCTGATGCAGTGGCAGATGGCAATTCTGGAGCAATTATTAAAATGATTGAGGAGGCTGGCTTCCGAATCGTGGCGATGAAAAAAACATTATTAACGCAGGCTCGTGCTGGAGAATTTTATGCTGTTCACGCTGAAAGACCTTTTTACGGAGAGTTATGTGAATATATGTCATCGGGAGCGATTATTCCAATGATATTAGAGAAAGACAATGCCGTATCTGATTTCCGTAAACTTATCGGAGCAACTGACCCTGCAAAAGCCGACGAAGGCACTATTCGTAAATTATTTGCTAAATCAGTAGGAGCAAATGCTATTCATGGCTCTGATTCTGATGAAAATGCAGCTATTGAAGGTTCATTCTTTTTCGGAGGGTTAGAACAGTTTTAATGAGTAAAACATCAAGAGTGATAAGTACCCTTTAGATTCTTATCACTCTTAATTCAACTACTGCTTCTCGTAAGCGTCTGTATCTCCCAGATCTTCTCCTATTATCTTCGCCGCAATTTTCTTGACATCTTTGAAAATTCCCCAGCCCTTCTTTGTTGGAGTAGATGTCTCTTTTTTACCGTTATTATTGCCTCCTGCCACAGGGGTATTAGCTGGTAGGGGCGTAATGATAATTGGTGGTGCATCTTTCCTTAGTTCTTTGTAAGTATCTTCTCGTTCGTCAATATCTTTAATACCTTTCCAAACTAACCCTACGGCTGTGGCATAAGTCGGATTTTTGATTTCTTCACTGAAAGTTTTACCTAAATTTTCGTTGGGATGTCCTATTCGTACATCACGACCTGTTACTCGCTCGAACAATTCTCCGATGTAGGACATCTGAACTGTTCCACCCGTGAGGACAATCCCGCAAGGTAAGCGGTTTCCATAACCACAACGACTAATCTCAGCTTCTACCAAAGCAATTATCTCTTTGAGGCGTTCTTCGATGATAATTCCTACATTTTTTACAGAAATCGTTTTTGCTTTTCTTCCGTTAATTCCCGGAATCAATACTACTTCTTCAATCGGTATTTCATCGGCAATAGCACAGCCAAATTTCACTTTCAATTGCTCTGCGTATTCCGTAGAAATGCCACAACCTTGTTCAATATCAGCTGTGATGGAATCGCCAGCGAAGGGAAGCACTGCAATATGACGAACGATACCTTTGTGAAAAATCACGATTTCAGTCATTCCACTACCAATATCCACCAAGCAAACGCCACTTTTTTTCTCTTGTGGACTAAGGACAGCCAAAGAAGCCGCTAATGGCGAAAAGATAAGTCCACCCTCAATTTCAATCTTATCTTTGGCACTTTCAATACATCTTTTCGTTTTATCAAACTCCGCTTGTGGCGATGTGATAATCACAAAGTCTCCTTGTAATTTCAAACCACTAATACCGATAGGGTCATAGATATTATTATTTGAATCTACACAATATTCTTGGGGCAAAGTATGAACGATGGCATCACCTGCTGATATAAAAGTACGCTTGGCATCATTGGCTACTTGGTCCACGTCCGTTACGGTTACTTCTTCTCCCTGTGTATTTCTGGTAATGGTAGCTCTGTGCTTGGCACTATGAATTTTAGGACCGGCAATGCTGGCAAATACTCCCCTAATATGAATATTTGCTTGATTTTCAACTTGCGTTATTGCTTTTTGTACAGCTTCAATTGTTCTATTTACATTCAAAACAACACCTTTGGATACCTGTCCAGTGGTATCGGCTTTTCCTAAACCAAGTATTTCCAGCTTGCCCAGATTGTCAAGTCTGCCAGCAACCACATTTACTTGCTTACTGCCTATGTCGAGTCCAACAATTATTTCACTCATGGGAAAGGGGGTTATATCGATTGTAGATTTTGGATTAAGCAATCAGAAATCCGCAATCATGATTATTCACAAACAATTTGATTTTTGTATTTTACACTAACTTTTTTATAGGTGTCCCATCCTTTTGATGGCAAGATTTGCTTGTATAATATTTTCATTTTCTTGAACTTTTCCTCAATATCAATACCCATCCCAAATTCTATTTGATGATTTCCTACTTCGGGAATAATGGTAATTCCTCCGTCTTTTTCTATTACTAACTGTGAGATTTGGGCTTTCCAGAAGCTATCCTCTTGAATAGCATTGATAAGGTCAAGAATTGGTTTGCTTTTAGAACCTTTTAGATTCTCAACGGCATCAAAGTAAGTACCAGATAACAATAAAACTCTTACGGTATAATTAGGTGATGTACCAATAAAATCACCTTTTTCCGTAATGTAATCGTCTGACTTTCCGTTATTTACTACTCTTGCAATGGGGGTGTGTTCTTCGATATCTACCGTTAGTTCTCCGCCTAAATCACGGTGAACTTGGCAATTTTTTACAAGGCGATTTACTCTTAATTTGTTTTCAATTTTTTTGAAATTTATGCGTTCAAAAGGTTTACCTTCTGGGCTTTCAAGAATATTGGGGGCAATTAATGAGTAAATTTCTTGGGGTGT
>JALONS010000030.1 GCA_025454855.1 Arcicella sp. | reverse complement strand
TACATTTCCAGTTAAACTCAAGGTCGTCGTATTGGTACCCGTACAAACGGTGGCATCTGAACCAACTGTACCTCCGACACTCGCTGGGTCAACCGTTACTGTGGCTTTGGCTGAATTAGCTGAACTACAAGTACCATTTTGAACCACTGCTCTGAAAGAAGTTGTAGCCGTTAGATTAGTAGCCGTATAACTTGTTGTTGTATTAACAATATCTACTGCATCACTGAAATCTCCTAACAAAGACGATTGCCATTTTACTACTGTTCCTAAATTACCTGTTAAAATTAAATTTGTACTATTTATTCCTGTACAAACTGTTGCATCAGAACCAACTGCACCACCTACACTTACTGGATCGACCGTAATAACTGCACTACCTGAGTTAGCAGGAATACAAACACCCGATTGCACAACGGCTCTGTAATAAGTGGTTGCCGTTAAATTGCTAACAGTCAATGTAGTTGTTGTGTTGGCAATATCCATTGGTGAAGTAAACGCCATATCACTCGACGATTGCCATTTCACCACTATTCCTACATGATTGTTTAATGTTAAAGTAGTTGAATTTGTACCCGTACAAACGCTTGTACCTCCTGCGATAATTCCTCCAACACTTGCCGCATCAACCGTAACAACTGCATTACCTGAATTGGCAGTAGCACAAACGCCCGACTGCACTACGGCTCTGTAATAAGTGGTTGCCGTTAAATTAGTAGCAATCAATGTGGTGGTTGTATTGGCAATATCAGTTGGCGAAGTAAATGCCATATCACTTGCCGACTGCCATTTTACCACTGTTCCTACATTTCCACTCAATGTTAAAGTAGTTGAATTAGTACCCGTACAAACGGTTGTACCTCCTGCAATACTTCCCCCAACACTTGCTGGATCAACCGTGATAGTAAAAGTTTGAGGAGTACCCGAGCAACCATTAGCCACAGGCGTTACCGTAATAGTTGCCATGATTGGACTACTGGTTGTATTCGTAACGGTGAAAGCACTAATATCGCCCATACCACTTGCGGCTAAACCAATAGCTGTGTTTGTATTTGTCCAATTATACACTACCCCAGGAAGGTTATTCCCCGCAAAAGTAACCGCAGTTGATGAAGAACCTACGCAAACAGATTGGTCGGCAGGGTCACTAACGGTTGGTGTTATTGCAGTTACGATTGTACCCGTTCCTCCACCCATAACAATTCTTTCATTTACTCCATTGCCCGAATAGGTATTTCCAGATAAGGTAATGTTACAAAGCGTTGGAGAGTTACCTCTACCAAAATAATTATCAGCTACATCCGATTGATTCCCATCTCCAGCATTATTACTCGTAAATGGAGTATGTCCTGCTTGTTGTTGAATACCTACATCGTTATTGTTTAAAATATTGTTGCTAATGGTGTGATTTTCACCTTCTACCACAATACCAAAACCATCACTGGAAGAACTTTGCTGATAACCCTCAACTGTATTCCCTGATATAGTTACGCCATTAGGTGCATCAGGGTGATTGTCGGTATTGCCAGCCGTAACTGACCTTCTAAATACTGCAATACCTGCTCTATCTCTTACATCAGTATTTTGGATAGATAATGTAACTGTATTACCCGAAACAGTTGTTCCTCCACCATTCGGATTTTTAATTTCAATACCAAATCTACCGCCACCAGTGATGATGTTATTATTGATTGTGTTTGCTCCCGTTGTATTTCTTAATCCCATCAAACCAATAGCATTATCACCTGTACCAATCTGAATAGTATTATTAGAGATATTTACCGCCGAAGCTGTACCATCTTGAAGTTCAATACCACAACAATTATTATTATAAACTTTATTACCCGTTATCGTAATATTTTCTTTGAATCCATCCCAAATAACAATAGCTCTTGAACCTGCAACGGTATGATTTTTAGAGATAGAATTTTTAACTGTTACATTACTGATTCCTGCACCACCACTCAAAAAGACTCCTCCTCTACCTTGGTTATTATCCAATACCACTCCATCAATCATTAAATTATTGTTACCACTACCTCCATAAATACCAGAACCTAAGGGAGCAGCACCTTTAAAGTTTTTGATTTTTAAATTTTTAATAGTTACACCTGTTACACCATTTGCAATCGTGATACCATTTGCATCCGCAATCGTTGCACCATCTAAAATCACACTTGATGAATCCACACCTTGAACTGTAAGGGTTTTATCAATCGTAATGCCTTCGGTAAATGTCCATTCGCTCAGTTCTATCACATCATTAGCCACTGCCGCCGTAATGGCAGGTTGAATAGTGGAAAAATAAGTATTTTGAGTGATGTTATGAACAGGGTCAAAATAACGAATTACTCCCAATGCAGCGTTATCGGGTTTGTGCATAAGAGCATTTTCCAAAGCTGTACGCTCTGTTAAATTCATAGCAGAAGGCAACTTTAAACTACCACTCACATCAAATTTATTGAAACGAGCATCAATATTTTGATTCCACGGAGCCATTGTTGTGGGCCAACTTCCCGTACTTGGATAGGTCGGGAAGGTTGCCCCATTTGAACTACCCGTTTGGGCATCAAAAGCTATAAAATTCTGAATTCCTGAATTAAAGTTATTTTCATTCCCTGCTGTACCAACCGTAAATGTACCGTAAGTAGCATCATCATTGTCATGGTTCAAAAATTTCAAAGCCGTTCCACCTAATGTGCCAGAGCCGTTAAAGGTATTATTCGTAAATGTTCCATCAATGGCAGTTTGTGCTACTGTACTACTTGATGAAGCATTTTCTTTCGTATTGACCGTTATGTGATGATAATTTGTTGAATTGGCAAGTGGCGTAAATGTGTTATTATTCACAGTAACATTCTTGTAATTCTCTAAACTCAAAGCCCAAGTATGATTTATAAAAGTATTATTTGAAACAACCGTAGTAATCGTATTTGCTCCAATGTTATCTCTAATTCTTAATAGATTTGAATTGGGAACTAAGCTTGCTGCAGCACCATTAAAAGCATTACCAGATATAGTAAGTGTTCCTCCTGAGATGTTAGGAGCTGCATAATTTACACCACCACCATTAATATTATTGTTAGTGATATTTATGTTATTAGCAGTATTTGTAAATCTTACTTCAATATCTTGACTAATCGTCTGGATGGTATTTCCTGTAAAATCTCCCGTACCTTCATCCATAGCAAAGCCAGCTCTAAAACCTGCATCATCGGCTGTTCCTGCTGTGTTATCAACCCCATTACTGTAACTTACGATGTTATTTTGGGCTAAAATTCCAGTAGGATTTGAAGTATTAATTCTAAACCCACCATAATTGATATTTACTGCATTTCTACTTCCAAATGCCACGGTTGTAGAGCTACTTCTGTATGGATTAATCTCGTTACCTTTAATTGAAAGATTACTAACCGACCCAGGCAATGCTACACTTGCCACAATAGCACTCCCAAGTTTTGAAATATCTATTCTAAATTCTAAATTTTCAATCTTTACATTAGGAACTACTACTTCAAAAGCCGTCAATTTTCCGCTCGCCAAAGCAGGTGTTCCCGTTAAATTAATAATTGGCTTAGTTGTTCCTGTTCCTTTAATAGTAACCTCTTTATTCACAAGCACTTGTTCATTATAGTTACCAGAAGACAGCGTAATGGTATTACCAGCAACAGTAGTAACATCATTAATGGCAGCTTGAATAGTACAATATGTTTTGCCCGTATTAGTATTTGTAATAGTATTTCCACTACTACAACCGTTACAAGTGCCTGGAGCAGGTTGGAAGCCTGATGTACCACCGTCATTATCTGTTCCCGAAGTTAAGAATTGTTCAAAACTAACATCACCTGTAATTAATGGAGCTACCGTACCAGCAATTCCTCCCCACCAGTTGCAAGTGGCAATCATTGTAGCATTTCCACTTGTGTTATTCGCACCTTTTGCATTAGTATTTCCATTCATCAAAATACTATTATTCGTAGCGGTAAACGCACTTGATGGTGTATTTCCTACTTGGAAAGCAATAACGGGTGTTGTACTGGTAGCTGGGTGTGTGATAAAGTTATTTTCAGATGTTACCGTAGCACCTTGTTGAGCAATAATTGTGTAACCATCATTACCGCCTGTGCCAAAGGCATCTCCACCGTTATTTGTAAAGGTATTAGCAGTTATGGTGGCATTTACTTTTCCTCTTACACTAACTCCACGGTTAAGGTTATTTTGGATTACTGAGTTTGTTACCGTTACAGTTTGGAAAGTTCCAGCAGCTGAACTAAAATCTCCCAAATAAACACCAGCACTTGCTTGGTTAGGTTTTTGAGTACCGTCTATTGTTACACCATCCACATTAACAGTCAAAGCGGAAGCATTCGTTGAAGCACCTGCGGTAAATGTGTAAATACCTGCATGGAAATTTTGAGCAGGAATAACTGTGTAATTACCTGTAAATCCGCTCATATTAACTCCATCCACCTTGACATTAGATGGGAATAGATTTGTTCCGTTCAAGGTATTTACCACAGCGACACTTTGCATTTGACCAGTAAGTGTGCCTCCTTTTACAGTGGTTTGTGAGGTAGTATTCACATTATGAACTAAATGACCATAAAAACCACCTGTGATATTATTGTCTTTAATCGAAGCAGCCGAAGACCCAGAAATGGTATTAGTCACAATACCTATGGTTGTAGTATTAGCAACAGGGACAGGAATCACTTGTCCGCCAATGGTAACGCAGTTATTTTCAACAGCTAATGGAGTTCCAACATTCTGAACATTTATACCATAAGAACCCATAATGGCAGACACCTTATTATTCTTAATGGTAATATCAGTAATATTTGATGTTCCAACCGTAGTAATTCCTGAACCTAAGCCCGCCATTCCGTTTACTTGAAAACCATCAAATATCACATTGCTGGCAGAAATGGTAACTGCTGGCAGACCAGGCGTAATACCCGAGATATTAGACTCCGCACTTCTTGTACCTGCACAAGCAACCCCAAAATTTGCTCCTTTCAGCGTTAGGCTTTTATCAATATTGACAGACTGATAATTACCTGCCCCAACAGTAATTACATCGCCAGCCGTTGCTGCGTTAATAGCAGTCTGAATGGAAGCATAATTTATACCAGTATTGACATTCTGAACGGCACAAGTACCTACCGTTACAGTCACTCCTGATAAGGTAGCGGTACAGTTAGCGGCAGTTGTAATCTCTACCGTTATGGTTTTGCTACTCGTGTAAGCAGCAGTATAAACATTACTTGCTCCGTTCTGTAAAGTAGTAGTCCCATCCAAGAACTTATAATTGGCATAACCTGAAGGTGCGGTAACTGTGGCAGCGTCACCTGAACAAACCGTACCATCATCGTTAGTTGTACCAGATGTTTCGGTGATGGTCAATGTGCCTGTTGGAAGAGGATTCACCGTTATAGCAAAAGGAGGCGTTGTTTTTGAACAACCATTAGCATCAGTAGCTGTGTAAGTAATATCAGTGTTGCCAGCTGACAACCCTGAAACTACTCCTAAATTACTAACTGTTGCTGCAGTAGTATTTGAAGAAGACCAAACCAACGTTGAGGCTGGATTTGTAATATTGAAAAGAGCAGAAGTAGCTCCTACACAAACCGTAGAACCACCAACAATACTTACTGATGGCAAAGCATTCACGATAATAACCAAATTATAAACAGGACTCTCACAACCAACAGTATTATTTTCTACAACAAAAGTAGCATTGTATGTACCTGGAGTGGCAGCTGCTGGAACTGCGATAGAAATCGGAGCAGTGAATACCGATGAAACATTTATTGCATCTACAAAACCCTGTGCTTCGGCGGCGGCATCAAAATTAATAGAATAAACATTTGGATTACCCGTAAGGTTACTGTACGTCAAATTAGCCGTAGTTACACCCGAACAAACAGCTGGATTTGTCCCTAAAGTTAGGGAAGGTAAAGGGTTCACGACAATATTTCTTGTTGCTGATACCGAACATGACGGCGATGAACCATAAGAGGCTGTATATTGAGCAGTTGCTGTACCACCACTTGTACCCGAAACCAAATTAGTAATGTTTGTTGTAGGGTTTGATAACGTTGCAAAAGATGCTCCACTTGTAAGAGACCATGAATGGCTTAATGTTGGTACTGTCCCACCTGAGGTAGCACCCGTTAAAGTTACAGCATCATTTACACAAATAGTAGGAGTTGTGGGGGCAATACTTGCCGTGATAGCAGGGTTACAAACTACTGAACCATTGATATTAATGGTTTTCAAATACATTTCAGCGTTTGCTACCGAAGCATTAAAACCAAAAATACGAAGTTCTACCGAATTGGTGGTCTCAATAGCAGATGGTAATGTCCAAGTTCCTGTTAAACCAGCGTTTGTACAACTTGAACTTGTTCCAGGATTAATACTTGAACCATTTTCAGTAAAACCCGACCCGTTTATCAAATAAGCAAAACGTACAGATGTTGGTCCTCCCGAACCTGAACTTGGACTTCTAAAATTTGCCTGAAAGCCCGTTATGTTAAGTTTGTATCCAGTTTTTGGCGAAATTGTAATAGAAACGTACTTTCCATTCGTATTGGCAGTAGCAATAGTGGTAGCAGTGCCAGCATACCAATCTTTCGCACCAAAACCGTCAGTTAAACCCGTACAAGTTAGCGAAGTATTATTTAAACCAGAACCCAATGTCAGATTTCCACCCGTAGCATTGCTATTTACCGCAAATGGAACTCCCAAACTGTTATCGGTATATTGATAGATGCTCTGAGCATAGCTGGTATTACTCAAAAACAGTGTAAACATAAAAATGCTCAGACACAGATAAATCTGTGAAGCCTTAAAGGCATTAAGATACCTCGCAGTAAAAATTGTTTTCATAAAATGTAAATTGGAGGGGAAATAATTGGACGTTTACCTTTGTGACTATATATAACTAAGCAGACATCTGCCTGCATTGTGAAGGAGGATAACCGTAAATTTTGGAAAATGAACGGCTGAAATAATTGGCATCCGAATATCCAACCTTGTAGGCTATTTCATGGATACTTTCATTGGTGTTTAGTAGCAGTTCTCTTGCCTTTTCAAGTCTTATTTGCTGAATAAATTCTGAACATGACATATTCACTTCTGCTACTAATTTTCTATGCACGTGCGAACGACTCATCTGAAGTGCCTCACATAATTCTGGACAACCAAACGACTCGTCATCGTAGTGGGCCTCAACAATACCACGTGTAACCGTTAAAAAATCATCATACAATGGTTTCATGGTGTGTACTTTATTGATTTTATGGGTGAATAATAAAGAAAACGCAAACCCAAACCACACGCAAAATCTGCGATGATTAAGATTCATACTATTGTTTTTATATTATTTAGTGGTCTTTAAAAGAATAAATATTTGTTTTTATGATTATGTCGAAACAGATTTTATTCCAATGACACAGGCATAAAAGTCATGGAGTTTCACCAGTACTTTTTGGAGAAAGAAAGGATTTTTATATTGAAGTGTGTTATAGTATTTTGTTATCATAAATTGTTTCTGTTGAACTATTAATTCAATCCTGAGAACTACTAATCATATATCTGGCTTTTATGTAAAGCATTCATTCTTAGGCGAGTGCAATATTACAAACTATCAAAAAAGTTAGCTCTTCACTAATGTTGTTTTTATTATTCGGTAAAACCAACTACTTTTTTTGGCTTGTAAATTATTATACGGTACAATAGTACATATCATCTAAAAAAACCCCTCTTCACTAATGTTGTTTTTATTATTCGGTAATGAGAACTTTTAACTACATTTTTAAAATTCAGACGTTACAGTTATAAATCGGTTTAGAGCGTAGAAAAAATGATACAAACAATTTTTATTTTATTATGTGATTTCAATAAAAATTATAATTATTTTTATCAAGGTTTCTTTTATTTGATATTACTCTTTGATTTTTCACAACGCTGGTGCTTTGAGGGTGCGTTCTTTGTAAATGCTAAAACAAAAAATAAAATCTATTCATGACTTCATCAACTAATATTCATACTCATTACCGTGCTTGCAATCTTTGTGAGGCTATCTGTGGTTTAGAAATTACCCTAAATGCCAACCAAGAAATTCTTAGCATCAAAGGAGACGAAAAAGACCCTTTCTCTCGTGGTCATATTTGTCCGAAAGCGGTGGGGCTAAAAGATATTTATTTAGATAAAAACCGTTTGAAACAACCCGTTAGAAAAACCCATAACGGTTGGGAGACAATCTCGTGGGAAGAAGCGTTCACGGAAGTAAGTTCTAAAATCAAAGACTTTCAAAAACAATACGGTAAGGATGTGATTGGCGTTTACCAAGGAAATCCATCGGTGCATAATTCGGGAACGCTACTTTCGGCACCAGGGTTTCTTCGGGTGTTGGGTACTCGAAATCGCTTTTCGGCTACTTCCGCCGACCAGCTTCCTCACCATTTTGCCGCTTGGCAAATGTTTGGGCATCCACTTTTATTACCTATTCCAGATATTGACCGTACTGATTTTATGCTGATTATCGGAGCTAATCCATTGGCTTCTAACGGGTCACTCATGACCGTTCCCGATGTAGCTAATCGTTTGAAAGCTATTCAAAAAAGAGGAGGAAAATTTGTAGTTATTGATCCACGAAAAACCGAAACTGCCAAAATTGCTGACCAACATCTATTCATAAAACCCGCTACGGATGTTTATTTATTGCTGAGTTTAGTTCATGAAATCACGAGTCAAATTGAAACTTCAGAACAAATCCAACAACTAAAAAGTATTGCTCAGTTTTACTCACCCGAAACCGTTTCTAAAATCACGGGTATCGCAGTGGAACAAATTAAAAGTTTAGCGAAAGATTTGCTAAACGCTAAAACCGCTGTTGTGTATGGACGCATGGGCGTGAGTGTACAGGCTTTTGGAGGTGTGTGTCAGTGGCTAATAAATTGTATTAACATTCTCACGAATAACTTAGACTCTGTGGGCGGTGCTATGTTTCCACAGCCTGCTTTTGACCTTTTGGGGAGAGCTAAAAAAGGGGAAAATATTTTTAATCGTTGGCAAAGTGCCGTTCGTAAATTACCTGAATTTGACGGCGAACTACCCGTTTCGGCAATGGCTGAAGACATTTTAGCGGGTGGTATCAAAATGTTATTGACGGTCTGCGGAAATCCCGTGCTGAGTACCTCCAACGGGACTCAATTAGATAAAGCATTGGCTTCATTGGAATACATGGTAGCAGTGGATATTTACATCAATGAAACTACCCAACACGCTAACATTATTTTACCCCCAACTACTGGTTTAGAAGTGGCTCATTACGACGTTGTTTTTCACAATCTCGCCATTAGAAATACGGCTAAATATTCTGAACCTTTATTTGAAAAAGACAAAAATCAACGCCACGACTGGGAGATATTTGAAGAATTAAAAAATCGAATCAGCATAGAGGAAGGAACTGAAATACCGAAGCCCAAAAACCCCGAGGCAAAATTAGCTTTAGCCATGAAATTTGGTCCTTATGGAAAAGCTGGTTTAACGCTCCAACAACTCAAAGACAATCCTCATGGAGAAGATTTAGGAGCATTAAAACCATGCTTAAAAGAAGTCATACTTACTGAAAGCCAAGACATTAATCTTTTACCCGATTTAATTTTACAAGATTTAACGAGGGTAAAAACTCATGCTGAAAAACTATTAATTACCGAAAAAAATACAGATTTCGACCTTCAACTCATTGGCAGACGACACCTCCGCAGTAATAATTCGTGGATGCACAATTCAGAGCGATTAGTGAAAGGACGTAACCGTTGTACGCTATTAATTCACCCCGAAACAGCCAATAAACAAGGTGTTGCCAATCAAGAAATAGTACAAATTGAGTCACGAGTTGGAAAAGTTGAAATCACCGTAGAAATTACCGATGAAATTATGCCTGATGTAGTGAGTATTCCGCACGGTTTTGGACACGCACGAGCGGGAGTACAATTAGACATCGCCACCGCCCACGCAGGCGTAAGTTTGAATGATTTGACCGATGAATTATTGATTGATGAACTCACAGGAAACGCTGCTTTTTCGGGTGTCCCTGTTCGGATTTTAAGGTGAAAATATCCGTAAGGTAGCCCTTATGAAATCAGTTCGCAAGGGCTATTTTGATGTTAAATTCCTCTTCAATGGCTCGAATGAAATAGACTCTGTTAGGCTCTTTTTGATAAAGCTCATCAAAATACATTTGGGCATTTGTATTTCTTTTTTCAATAGATTCTCTTCTTCTTGCTATATAGTTTTTACGCTCAATAGTCAGTTCTTCGTCATTTAGTTTAAGGAATTTTATTAAATTATCTGCCTCGATATCATCAGGATGGCAAATATATTCACCTTCAAGATAAATAACTCGTTCTTCAAATTTCTGGTCAGTTGGATGTATGAGGTTTTGATGTTCAAGCCATCTTTTTATACTCCCCTTTTCATTATTCCATTGTGCTTTCACCAAAAACCAATTATTATACCCATCGTCAGGAGTATGTTTTATAGAAGGGTCAAAATGTTCAATTTCTTTTTTGTCAGTTCTACCCAAATACGTTTCTGTATAAGCACAAAGGTTATTTTGCTCGGTTAGCAACTGTTTTTGAATTTCGGTACGATGGTTAGGATATTGCCACTTATTCCGCAAAATAGAGGAATCTTCAAATTTTATTTGCTTTCTCATAGGGTAAAATTGTACTTATCTCCTAAAATTTCTCTTTCATGAATCAACTCTCTTTTCTTGATTTCGTCTTTCTCAAAATGAATTAATCCTTTCAATTTTGTGTAACGTTCCCATGCTTTTTGTTTAGCATCACTTTGATATTTTTCTAAATCAAAAATGTCTCTCAGCATCACATCCGACGAAAGAGCTTGAAAATCAATATCCATCTTTTCTACTGTAATGCCTTCCTCCACTGTCCGATTTACTTTTAATAAAACCGAATTCTCAGGAGCACCCAAAAGCGGCACAAGGCTATGCGTAGAGACAATAAACTGAACTTTTGGGAAAATAGAAGATAACAAAGCAGGGATTTCTCTCTGCATTTTAGGATGCCAATGTAGATCTATTTCGTCAATAATCACGATACCCGCCAATTCCGAAGGCTCTGTAATATCGGGCTGAGATTTGAACAGACGAATCATCATATCACCCACCATTGCCAAAATACTTCTGAAACCAGAAGCCAATTCATTGAAGGTAACGGGATTATATTTAACACCGTCTTCGATAGGTTCTTTTTCGATATAAAAAACCTTACGCTTAGGCACATCTACTTGAATATCAGACAAATAAGGAATTAGTTTCAAAAATGTTTGTTTGACGGCATCGAATCTTGGATTTTTCTCCAAAAACCAAATTAGTAATTCAAATTCAATATTCAACAAAACCCCATCAGAATTAAACAGGCTGTAAGTAGTTGTACTCTTTTTGGCTACATCATTTTGCGTTTGTTCTGTTTGGATTTGTAGCCGAGAAGGTCCGTAACAGGCGAGGTGTGGGAATGGTTTGAAAGTATTTTGCCCAATATTATTGATAATACTATGATTCAAATTAAAATATTCTATTCCGATTCCAGATTGAAAATCAGGCTTGAATAAGTCAGCCTCATCATCTTGTCCACCTATAAAACCAATCGTAATAGACCTTAAAAGTGAGGTTTTACCATAGCCATTTTCTCCGATTAAAAATATCCAATTAGTGTCAATTGCTAATCCTTCAAAACTGGTTTTTTCAATTCCGCTGTATTTCTTAACACTTAGACTTTTAAGACTATATGGTAAAATTTTATTTGAATTTCTAAATAAATCTTTGGAAAAAGACTTTATCAAAAATGATTTTAGATAGTAATCTTGAAGCTTCGATATCTCAAGATAAAATTTAACTGCTTCTTCTGCTAATGTCGCAATATTATCAGTACTATTTGATAATTTATAACTTACTGTGAAATTATTCTCTGTGACTTCATTAATTTTTAATTCTTCAAAGTACATATCGAATATAGGAAGATATTTTTTTGCTTTTTTTTGAAAATCAGTTTCAGTCTCACCTTCCTTGATTGAATTAATCATACGAAATAAATCGTATTTAACTTTCTGTAATTGGGTTAATTGAAATTCAAAAGAATTGTTGTAAATGTATTCTCCATTATCTTCCAAACCTACAATTTCAGTAATAAATGGATTTTCTTGTTGTTGGATTAACTCTTTTTGTATTTTGAAACGATTATCCCACTCAATCAAAATCTCCCCATCAACCCCTAATAGATTTTTTATATCTTCCAGTTCTTTCCCTTCATTTTTAAATTTAATAAAAAGATTATGCAAGCGTATTTCCTCAGCTTTTGTCATGGGTATTTTTCATTTTCCCCAAAAATAAACAATCCCATATAATAATTCCTTTCAAACTATAAAAACTTTCACTTGGTGTCGCCAAACCGACATCCATATTTCAAAATCCTCCGTATTTTTACGGTATGAACAATTTACGCTTGCCACTTTGGTTGATTAAACTCACGCATTTTGAATACTGGACATGGTGGATGTTTTACATTCCGCTTCTCCCCTACTGGCTATTTCAGGCTATTCGCACTCGTTCGCTAACATTCTTTACCAATGCCGACCCTTGTATTGATTACGGTGGTTTCTTTGGTGAATCCAAAATGGATATTCTTCGTCAAATTCCCGTTGAATATCTTCCCAAAACCATCTTTATCCCTTTGGGAACTCCCCTGAACGAAATTTTGGACAAGCTCATTCAAGCCGATTTGGTTTATCCCATCATCTGTAAGCCCAATGTGGGTGAAAGGGGTACGCAAGTAGAAAAACTATACAGTAATTATGATTTGATAAAATATTTAGAAAATGTTACCGAAGATTTTATCGTACAAGAATTCATTACTTATGATATTGAACTGGGCGTATTATATTACCGTTATCCAGACCAACCATCGGGTTATGTTTCTTCGGTAACACGCAAGGAATTTCTTTCGGTGGTTGGGGATGGGAAATCAACAGTAGAGCAACTCATGCAACAAAGCACTCGAGCCAGATTTCAACTTACGTCTATGCGTAAACGTATCGGGGAGATGGGCATGAATGAAATCATCAAAGCAGGTGAAAAAAGAATCCTTGAACCTATCGGTAACCACTGCCGAGGCACTAAGTTTTTAGACAACAACTTTCTGATTAACAAACAGTTGCATGACGTTTTCAACAAAATAGCCTTACCCATTGAGGGTTTTCATTACGGGCGTTTTGATATGAAAGTAAAAACCATTGAAGATTTATACGAAGGAAAGAATATCAGAATCATGGAGTTGAACGGCGTAAGTTCTGAACCAGGGCATATCTACGACCCTAAAAATACGCTTTGGGCAGCTTACCGTGATTTGGCTCGTCACTGGAAAATTATTGCCGATATTTCAATCCAACAACAAAAAAGGGGAATAAAAACCGTTCCTGTTAGCACTTTGTGGGGAGTGGTGAGAGAACATTTTAAAAATTAAGGGCAACCCACTGAATTTCAGCACGAAATTTGCTACTATTACGGCAGAATTAGTACGTTTTACGTGTAAAAATTAACCCTTAAAAATCCTACACAATGATTTTTTCTTTCCCCTTTTCTAAGTACGCATTGATTTGCGGACTTCTGAACTTCTTCTGTTTTTCAATTACTGCTCAAGATGCTCCCATCAAATTTGGAAAAATTGATATGGCTGACCTTCAAATGAAAGTATATGAAAAAGATACCGCCGCCGCAGCCATAATTTTATGTGACTATGCCGAAAGCTACCATCAATACAATACTTCTTTGGGCTTGCAAATAGTTTATCAGCGTCATCGTAGAATAAAAATCCTGAAAAAATCTGGCTACGAATGGGCTACACACGCCATTTTCACGACTAATGCAAAATCTTCTTCTGGGAAAGAATTTGTAGGTGAACTAAAAGGAGCTACCTATAATTTAGTCGATGGAAAAATAGTAACTGACAAACTGACGAAAGAATCTATTTTTGAAGAAAAAGTTTCTGACTATCGTTTTCAAAAGAAATTATCACTCCCAAATGTAAAAGAAGGTTCTATCATTGAATATTCTTACAAAATCACTTCTGATTTTGACCATGAAATCAGAGAGTGGGAATTTCAAAAAAGTATTCCTACGGTGTGGAGTGAATACCGAGTAAAAATACCTGATTTCTATAAGTTCCAAATTATTGGTCAGGGGTACGAGTCATTTGCCATCGCTGAAGTTAAAGACGACATCGTAATCTTGGGGGCGGGCGTACAATCTGAACCATGCAAAAGCTATCGTTGGGTAATGCGTGATGTACCCGCTCTGAAAGCAGAACCATTCATGACTACCATTGACGATTATCGGGCTAAATTGGAGTTTGAGATTGCGGCTTACACCCCCAGAAATGGTTTAGCGAAATACTATTCTCTGTCATGGGGTGATTTTTCATCAACTCTTTCTGGATACGATAGCTTTGGAGGACAATTGAGGAGAGGCGGCTTTTTGAAAGAAGTAGCCAAAATTATCAAAGACACGAAAAAAGATACTTTAGATAGAATCCAGGCAGCTTATGATTACGTTTCAAATGCCATGACTTGGAACGGAGTGGAATCATTTTACGCCAGTTCGAACCTCAAAAAAGCCCATGAAAGTAAAACGGGTAATGCAGCAGACATCAATTTGATGTTAATCGTTTTGCTGAGAGAATTAGACCTCGAAGCCGACCCTGTGGTACTAAGCACCCGTGAAAATGGGCGTGTACTGGATAGTTATGTACTCGAAAGAAAATTTAATTACGTAATAGCACATACCATCGTCAATAGCAGAAGTCTGCTTATTGATGCCACAGAACCTTTTATGAAATTGGGAGTTTTACCAGTCCGCTGTTTGAACGAGAACGGACGACTTATTCATGGAAATACAGGCAATTGGGTGAAACTCTCTACGGATGATAAAATGTCAAAAACCATCATTATCAACATGGATATTACCCCCGAAGGACAAATGAAAGGTAATTTGAATTTATCCACAATGGGATACTACGCCCATGATTCGAGAACACATTATAGGAAAGAAGGCAAGGATAAATACGTGGAAACTTTCAAAAAAAATCATCCAACTTGGGAAATTTCCAAAACCACTATTCAAGGTGAAAAAGAATTGTTATCTCCTTTTACGGTAAACTTTGAAACTGCCATTAATGAAAATGCCAACGCAACTGGCGATAGAATTTATTTTAGTCCGATGGCAGGAGAAGGGGAAACCAAAAACCCATTTTCAGCGATGGAACGTAAATTTCCCGTTGATTTTGGTACACTCATCGAGGAAAGTTTAGTGGCTACTTATACACTTCCCAAAGGATACGTAGTTGAAGAAATGCCCAAGCCTATCAAAGTGAGTTTACCCGATGATGGCGGGCGGTTTGTGTACGTTGTGGGTACTCCAGAAGAGGGAAAACTTACCGTATCCAGTAAAGTAGCTTTCAAAAAAACTACGTATTTTGCTGAAGAATATGAATTACTACGTAAATTTTATGACCAAATAGTTCAGAAACACGCTGAACAGATTGTATTGAAAAAGAAATAAAACAGCCTTATGCAATAGGCTATATACAAAATATTAATAGCTTATTGCATAAATTTTACATCCCAATTCCATGAAAAAACTACTTTTTACCCTATCTATATTTTTGTTAATCACTCGAAATACAACTGCTCAAAACCAGTGGTCAGTCGATAAAATTCCTGCGGAATTAAAAGAAAAAGCCCATGCCATTATACGTTTGAGTGAAACAACTTTCACCGTCAAAAACATCGGTGAGGCTACTGAGAAAAAACATCATGTAGTTACCATTCTCGACGAGCAAGGTTTAGCCAATGCTTCCATGACTATTTTTTACAGTAAACTCGAAAAAGTGAATGAATTTGAAGGAGTACTGTACGATGCCAAGGGAGAAAAGGTAAAAAAACTCAAAAATGATGATATTAAAGATGGTAGTGCTAATGGAGAAAGCACGCTTTTTTCGGATAATCGTTACAAACATGGGGTTTTCAAATACGCCATATTTCCGTTTACAGTAGAATTTAATTACGAAACTACCCACAAGAATATGCTTTTTTATCCTTCGTGGTTTCCGCAGGAAGATGAAGAAAATGTTACGGTAGAATCGTCCTTTTTCAAAGTAAAAATGCCTACAGGCATGGAATTACGCTATAAATTACTCAATGGCATGAGCAAGCCCAATGTAGAAGACGTAGAAGGCGGCAAGGCGTATTCGTGGTTGGTAAAAGGACTAAAAACGTATGAGAATGAACCGTATTCGCCCAAGTGGAGCCATTATGGCATTGGTGTACTCACTGCCCCTACCGAATTTGAAACGGAGGGGTTTAGGGGTAATGCCAAAACTTGGAAAGAATTAGGAGAGTTTGATAATTTGTTAGCCAAAAACCGAGACATTTTGCCCGAAAACGTAAAACAAGAAGTGCAAAAATTAGTAGTGGGCATCAGTGACCCGATGCTAAAAACCCAAAAGATTTATGAATATCTACAAGCAAAAACTCGCTACATCAGTATTCAGCTGGGAATTGGGGGCTGGCAACCTTTTGAAGCCAAACAAGTAGCCGAAAAAGGCTACGGCGACTGCAAGGCGTTGTCTAACTACACCAAAGCGTTATTGAAAAGCGTTGGTATCGAATCACATTATGCGTCTATCAGAGGTGAGACTAATAAACGTGAAATTTTAGTTGACTTCCCTTCTCAACAATTTAATCACGTTATCTTGTGCGTACCCATGAAAGCCGATACCGTTTGGTTAGAATGTACTTCACAAGATAATCCTTTTGGTTATTTGGGTTCTTTTACCTCCGACCGTTACGCTCTTTTGGCAACCCCCGACGGAGGAAAATTAGTAAGAACCCCCACCCACAAAGCTATTGATAATCAACAAATTAGAAACGTAGAAGTAAACTTAGGAGATGATGGTAACGCCACTGCCGAGTCTAAAACAATTTTCATGGGGATTCTCCACGAAGATTATGCTGGGATAAAAACACAACTTAACCCCGAAGACCAAAAGAAAGCCTTGAACAAAACGGTAAATATTCCAAGTTTTGAACTCAACAATTTTAGTATTCAGGAAGATAAAAAAAGGATTCCATCGGCTACCGTAAAAATGTCATTAGCTATTCGTAAATGTGCTTCAAGGAGCGGCACAAGGATGTTCTTGAGTCCCAACGTGATGTCGGCAGTAAATACAGTTCCACCCGTTTCTGAAAAACCCCGTATCAACGAAGTAGAATTACGAAATACATTCATCGAAACCGATACCATTCATTATGTTTTACCCAAAAATATTCAAGTAGAAGCCAAACCTGAAATGGTTAAGTTTGACAATAAATTTGGGAGCTATCAAGCTGATGTGCAAATCAAAGACGGCAAATTAGTTTACATCCGAAGATTAGTCCGCCACAAAGGAACTTTCCCCGCCACGAGCTACACAGAACTGGTAGATTTTTATAAAAAAGTAACCAAAGCCGATAAAATGCAAGTAGTTTTAAAATTGTAAATGTTTAGGGGGATATTGATGCACTCCCCACTCGGAATTGAGCAACAATTACTATATACATCGAGTAAGTAGAAAGAATAAATCACTGTTTATCAAATAACTATCAATCAACTATCAGCAGAAAAGAAGCAGTTATAAAAGCCTATTTTATAGTAGAAAAGTAATTATTTCCTTCAAAAGGAAACAATCACTAAAATGGTTTAAAATTATTATAGACAAGGGCAACAAAGTTTATGATGAAGGTATATATTACGAGTTTTAGGGAGTAGTTATAATTCCTTATCTTTGTTTATCAATAATCGAATTGCAATTATAATGATAAACAAGGAAAATTTTAAAGATTTACTAACAACCCTAAATTTCTCTGAAAATAGCGAAATCTATTCCAAACACTTCCCACAGGGTGATTTTTACCTGAAAGTTGATTTCAAAAATAATAAACTCTTATATCCTTCACAACTGAAAATAGGTGGCGAGTTCACTACTAATTTCTCTTCGCCCGAAAACTTCGTAGTCTTTGAATGCGTGCACAGACTTTTGGATAAAGGCTACAAACCCGAACATATCGAACTTGAACCCAAATGGAAACTCGGACACGGTGCCAGTGGCGGACGAGCGGATATTTTCATCACCAATCAAGCTGGAAAACCCCTTCTAATCATCGAATGTAAGACTTTTGGCAAAGAATTCGCCAAAGAATGGAAAGATATGCAACAGGACGGAGGACAGTTATTTACCTACATCGAACAAGAAAAAGATGTTGAATTTGTATGCCTTTATGCCTCTTCGTTTGATGAAAAAGCCCAAGCTATCCTATTTGACCATCGCATCATTTCGCACAGAGATAACCCGCAGATTTTGGCGGACAACCCTAAACTCAAAACTTTCAAGGATGCCAAAAATGTAAAAGAACGTTACAGAGTTTGGAAAGAAACTTATCTCTTGGAATTTACCGAAAAAGGGCTTTTTGAAGAAAACATCCAAGCCTATCAAATCGGGAAGGATAAATACACGCTTGATATTGATACTAAAATCATTGACGCTACCGACAAAAAAGGGAAATACCATCAGTTCAGAACTATCCTCCGCAAACACAATGTTTCTCGCCGTGAAAATGCCTTTGAGGTGTTGGTAAACTTGTTTCTCTGTAAAATTGTGGATGAGAAAGAAAATAAAAACGACCTCAAATTTTACTGGAAAGGTATTGCCTATGATAACTATTTCGACTTGGTGGACAGGCTTCAATCGCTTTACAAAACGGGCATGGAGCAGTTTCTCGAACAAGAAATTATGTACATCAGCGATAAACAGATTGATGAAATTTTTTGGTCATTCAAACAAAAAAGAAACATCGTAAAACAAACTGTTAAAGATTATATCAAACAACTAAAATTTTATAAAGGGCTTGATTTTGAGTTTATTAAGGTTCATAACAAGGAGAAATTCGACCAAAATGCCAAGATACTTTTAGAGATAATCCAAATGTGGCAAGGGCTACGACTCAAAACTGCCGAACAAAACCAGTTCTTGGGCGATATGTTTGAGTTCTTTCTGGACAATGGCATCAAACAGTCTGAGGGGCAGTTTTTTACGCCCGTGCCTATCTGTAAATTTATCGTGATGTCGCTACCACTCGAAAGCCAGATTGAGACTAAAAACGAACCCCTCAAAGCCATTGATTATGCCTGTGGGTCGGGGCATTTCCTGACGGAATACGCTCTGCAAATAAAACCGCTCGTTCAGAAACTAAAAAATACCGAACCTACTCAGTATTACCGCAATACCTTTGGTATCGAAAAAGAAGACCGCTTGGCGAAGGTTGCCAAAGTATCGGCTTTTATGTATGGGCTTGATGAAATTCAGATTATTGATGCCGATGCCTTGATGCCAAATGATAAAATCAAAAACGAAAAATTTGATGTCTTGGTGGCTAATCCGCCTTTTGCCGTGGAGGATTTCCTTCTGACGCTCGAAGAAGAAGACCGTGAAAACTACGAACTCTTCAACACGGGGCTGGACTTGGGCAACAAAAATATCCAATGCTTCTTTTTGGAACGTGCCAAACAGTTACTTACTGCTGGGGGCGTAGCGGGTATTGTAGTACCGAGTTCGATTCTGTCAAATTCAGATACGATGCACGTGCAGACCCGTGAGATTTTGTTGAAATATTTTGATTTTGTCAGTATCGTAGAATTGGGTAGTGGCACTTTTGGCAAAACGGGGACAAATACCGTGGTGCTTTTTCTGCGTAGAAAAACCCAACGCCCCGAACCTGCCGAACATTTCTGGAACCGTACCCAAGACTTTTTTGAAAATTGGGCGGACGAACTCAAGTCGGGCGGAGGGGCGTATTTGGATATTGATTCCGTAAAACGATATTGCCAACACATCAATATTCCTTTTGACGATTATCAGACTTTTCTCTTGGGTAAACCCTCGGCTGAATTGTTGAAAACGGAAATGTTTACCGACTATCGAGCTGATTTTGACGGTAATGCCGAAACGGCTAATCTCAAAAAGAAAAAGAATTTCAGAGACCTTCCCACTGCCGACCAACGAGCCGAATTGAACAAGCGTTTTATAGAATACGCCCGTAGTGTAGAGATGGACAAACTCTATTTCTTTCTGGTGGCGGATGCCAACGGAGGCGAAAACCCACAAAAAGTATTGTTGGTGAAAAGCCCAAGTGACGGCAAAGAGCAAAAAGCCTTTTTGGGCTACGAATGGAGCGGTGCAAAAGGCAGCGAAGGCATCAAATACAACGGGGGCGAAACCGTCTATGACATCAATACGCTATTATTTGACCCTAATAATCCACAAAATACCAGTAAAATTAATTACTTGATTCAGCGGAATTTTCAACCAAACTCCAACGGGGAGGGCTGGGGTGGGGTTATACCCGAAAACCTACAACCTTTTGTATCTTACGCTAACCTAACCGACCTCTTGGATTTTTCAAGAAAGGATTTTAACAAAGGTTTTTCGCTTACGCCTAAGAAGAATACGACCATTGAAAGTAAATGGGAGTTGGTGAAGCTGGAAAATATAATGAATATTTCAAGAGGTGCTTCTCCAAGACCAATAAGTAAATACATAACCAATGACAGTAATGGTGTAAACTGGATAAAAATCGGAGATGTCAGAGAGGGAGAAAAATATATTACACAAACAGAAGAAAAAATTACGCAAGAAGGGGCGAGTATGTCTCGATATGTCAATATTGGTGATTTTATTTTATCAAATTCTATGAGCTTTGGCAGACCTTATATAATGAAAATATCAGGCTGTGTACATGATGGATGGCTTTTATTAACAAATTTTAGCGAAAAATTAGATAAGAATTTCTTGTTTGAAATATTATCTTACGAAGATACTCAAAGGCAATTTTCTGAAAGTGCCGCTGGTGGAGTTGTTCAAAATTTGAATACTGAAAGAGTTAAAGTGACAAAAATCCCACTCCCACCCCTTCCCATTCAAGCAGAAATTGTAAAGGCTTGCGAAGCCGTTGATTTGGAAGTGGAAAAGGCAAAAATGTTGATTGAGAAGGGACAGATGGAGATTGAGGATAAGGTGAATAGCGTAAACTACAAAGGCTATCCAGTAAAAAAACTGAATGATTTATGCACAATGCAAGCTGGCAAATTTGTTCCTGCATCAGAGATAAAAGACGTTCAAAGTACAGATTTATATCCATGTTACGGAGGTAATGGTTTGCGTGGCTACACAAAAAGTTTTACACACGAAGGCAAATATTCTTTAATTGGTCGTCAAGGTGCTTTATGTGGCAATGTTCATCTGGTAAGTGGCATATTTCATGCAACAGAACACGCTGTTGTCGTAAGTCCAAATTTAGATATTGATGTTAATTGGTTTTACTATCAACTAAAATCATTGAATCTTAATCAATACGCTACTGGTACGGCACAACCTGGCTTATCTGTTAAAAATGTACTTGCTGTTACAACACCCGTTCCCCCGCTCGAAATCCAACAACAATTAGTAACCGAAATTGAGCAAATAGAAAAACGAATTGCTGATAATCAAGTAATTATCAATCAGTCATCCGCCAAAAAACAGGCAGTTATGAAAGCCTATTTGTAGCAACACGGGACGGCTTCCTTCAAAAAGGAAGCCGTCCCTAAAATGGTCATGAAGTTTTAACGAAATCAGTTTTTTGAATGAATTATTTGTAAATTTGGGTAAACTAAATAGGCACGACATGAATACATTAATCATAGAACCCAATTCAAAAGCAGATTATCAAATTTTTGTCAGTCTGGCAAAGCGACTTAATGTTACTTTCAGAGAAGAAAAAGCCAAAACAAAAACGAAGAAAGAGAAAACTTTATTAGCCGAAGCAGCACTTTTGAAAAAACAAAAAGAGGATGAATTCTTTGCTTTGGCAGGAAGTTTTGACCTTCCTGAAACAGCCGATGAATTAATAAATATCATAGAAAGTTCTCGAACATCAAAAGACATTGATATTTCATGGATAGACTAAAATATGTACTGGATACAAATGTGTGTATTCATTTTATCAAGAACGAAAGAAA